>NZ_JBHWMB010000015.1:75522-133284 GCF_042730015.1 Streptomyces sp. NPDC059957
TCCGCGGCCGGAAAAAAAAAAAGGGGCCACCCTCGTGGTGTTTTTCCCTTTTTTTTCTCCCCAAAACCCCGGGACGGCTGAGGGGGAAGAGACCACCCCGGCCCGGCGAGGTGGCCTCTTCATCTCATGGGCGACCGAGCGGGGGCGTAGCGTCCACACGGCCTTTGCCCCCGACGACGCTTTGACCTGCAACGATGCGCTTAGCTTGGGGTATAGGCCGTGGACGCTGTGGCCACTGTCGGACACTAGGCAATTTGCCTAGTGTCCACATCATCTGTGCAGGTCAGAAGGTGCGAGGAAGGTGCTGTGGACGCTTCGGACACTGTCTCTTATCAACTCTCTAGGAGGGCAGCCGCCCCTCTCCTGTGGTGACGGCGGCTCTTCGGCCGGCGGGGGCCACCTTCGTTGAAGAGCCTTCCTCGCTGCCAGGCTCGCCGCACGCCATCGTGCTGCCCTTGGAAACCAGCTGACTTAGGGTCACGTCTTGCGCATACTGGTCTGTTCATCTTCCTCAACCAGGTGGTGGCAAGGTGTCACAGGCTCGCCGAGAGCAGTCCGTAGAGAGCATCCGAATAGTCTCGCCGTACGCCGGTGACTACGCGCTTGTTGCGCACGTCTCGTGGTCGAAGGGAGACCCGAGTCTGTACATCCGGCCGTACTTTCAGCAGGGCTGGAGGGCCAGGGCAGTCATATTCGATGCCCCTCCGAACACCTCTACTACCGTGACGCAGCAGTATGAGTGCGAGGTGGACCCTGGCGAGGCCAAGTTGTCTCTGCACTACTCGGGTCAGTGCCACGTGTACTACGGCAAAGGCAAGCCGAATCGGACTCCACCTGTCTTCGGGTCTCCTTTGAACGACCGGGCTGGCGGTCACATTGCAAGCATCAACTGCTTCGACCTGGGTGGCCTTCCTCTGCTCGGTCGGCCTCCGAGCCAGATCGGACCGCAGATAGACGTGGTTGCGAAGGCACCTGGAGACGGCACGTCACAGATGAAGGTCTCCCTACACGCGAGTGCCGATGAGCGCGCCATGCAGGGATTTCCTCTCTGGCTGAGGATGAGGCGGGAAGTCATGCCCACACCCTTGTACGTCGGCCTTCAGTCCAGACCAGCGCCAGGGCCGGTGAACCCGGTCCGGGGGGTGCAGGTGATTGGTGGGTGGGGCCCGGGTGCGCCGCAGGATGCTCCTGTTCGGACTCTCGGGCTGTGGACGGGGCCGGACATCGTGCATGACCCATATGCACCGCCCGAGTCCTAGTGCGACAGCGCAGGGATACTCGTGTCCCGGGCCCTCTCTGGGCCCTGAGAGGGTGACCGGGGGCGACGGACAACGACCAACGATGACCGGTCGGCAGCAGGTCAGGCGGAGTGCGCGGGCCTCTGACCTGGGCAGGAAAACGGG
Source organism: Streptomyces sp. NPDC059957 (assembly GCF_042730015.1). Classification (NCBI taxonomy): domain Bacteria; kingdom Bacillati; phylum Actinomycetota; class Actinomycetes; order Kitasatosporales; family Streptomycetaceae; genus Streptomyces; species Streptomyces sp. NPDC059957. Next base: position 76,926 of record NZ_JBHWMB010000015.1, read on the forward strand.
CCCGCCAGACCCAGGGCAAGAAGAAGTAGCCGAAGCAGCAGAAGCAGCAGCAGCGACCCTGCCCCCGACCTGCGCACACGGCGCAGATCGGGGGCATTCGTCTGTCCTCACCACTCGTACAACCGTTCCGGCCCAACGGGAGTCATAGGGGCGGACATTGGATCGAGTTCTTGGGGGAACCGGCCGTGAGGCGCCACATCCATCACTCCGTCGCAGTCATCGCGGCGCTCACCACACTCACCGGAGGCCTGCTGGGTGCCGCGGGCACCGAGGCCGAAGCGGCCACCACCGGGCCCGCGGCCACCCGCTACGCCGACGACTTCAACGGCGACGGCTACCACGACCTGGCGATCGGCGCCCCGAACTCCGCCGTGAACGTCACCGGCACGGACGGGGTCACCACCTCCGTGTACTCCGCGGGTTACGTGACCGTCTCCTACGGCGGCAAGTACGGCGCACAGAAGACCGGCCTGAAGGTCATCACCCAGAACAGCCCCGGAATCCCGGGCGACCCGACGGCGAACCGGGCCTTCGGGGCGGTCCTCGCCAACGGCGACTTCAACGGCGACGGCTACGCGGACCTCGCCGTGGGCACGCGGGCCGAACAGGTCACCCTGATCTGGGGCAGCGCCACGGGGCTGAAGTCCGCCACCGCGATGGCCGACCCGCAGAAGAAGCCCGGCTACGGCGTCGTCCTGAAGGCCGGTGACTTCACCGGTGACGGGAAGACCGACCTCGTCGTCGGCTACTCCACCTCGCTTCGGCTCTTCCGCGGGCCCTTCAAGGCGGACGGGACGCCCCTCTCGACGCAGTCGGTGGACCTCGGCCGCGACTACCCCGTCTTCGGGGCGGAGGACGCGCAGAACCGGATCGCGGTGGGCCGGATCAACAAGGGCGCCATCGACGACCTCGTCGTCCTCGGCGAGCGCAGGAACTACGACGAGGCGATGCGCGGCCGGGTGCTCCTCGGCGGGACGTCCGGACTGCGCTTCACCCCGGTCACCATCCGCGGTGGCGGCAGCGTCGCGATCGCGGACTTCGACAAGGACGGCTACGGCGACATCGCGGTGGGCGACTCCGCGGTCCAGATCGACACCGACTACGGCGCGGGTGTGGTCCGGGTCAACTACGGCTCCGCCAACGGTGTGGACGACACCCGTGGCGTCCGGACGTTCACCGAGGACAGCGACGGCCTCCCGGGCACCGTGGAGAAGTACGACCGCTTCGGCAACTCCGTCGCCGCGGCCGACCTCGACCTGGACGGCTACCCCGAGCTGATCATCGGCGCCCTGGGCGAGCGGAAGGCCACCTGCGAGCACTGCTACATCACCGGCGGTGGCTTCTACGTGCTGAAGGGCACCTCGAAGGGCGTCACCGGCATCGGGGCCTCCTGGTACGCGCACAACGCGCCGGGCCTGCCCACGCCCGCCGGCACGTTCCGCATCCCCACGCTGCTCAAGGCCACCGACCTGAACAACGACAAGCAGCCCGAGCTCACCTTCGCGGTCGAGGCGGGCGTCCCGCAGGTCTGGTCCGTCGGCACGAAGGACGGCAAGGTCGCCGGGACCGCACCCACCCGCGTCGTCAACCCGCCGACCGACTCCCAGGTCACCATCGGCTACCAGTTCGGCGTACTCGTCCGCTGACGGGTCACGGACGACGACGCCGAGCCCGTACAACCGTTCCGGCCCAACAGTGGTCTTGGGTACGGACATTCGATCGAGTTTCTTGGGGGAACCGGCCGTGAGACGCCACATCCGTCACTCCGTCGCGATCGTCGCGGCGCTCACCACACTCACGGGAGGCCTGCTGGCCGCCGCGGGCACCGGGGCCGAAGCGGCCACGGCCACGGCCGTGACCGGGCCCGCGGCCACCCGTTACGCCGACGACTTCAACGGCGACGGCTACCACGACCTGGCCATCGGCGCCCCGAACTCCGTCGTGAACGTCAAGGGCACCGACGGGGCCGTCACCGCGGTGGCCAACGCGGGTTACGTGACCGTCTCCTACGGCAGCAAGTACGGCGCCCAGAAGACCGGCCTGAAGGTCATCACCCAGAACAGCCCCGGAATCCCGGGCGACGCGACGAAGGACCGGCGCTTCGGAGAGGTCCTCACCCACGGCGACTTCAACGGCGACGGCTACGCGGACCTCGCCGTGGGCGGACGGAACAAGTCGGTCACCCTGGTCTGGGGCAGTGCCACGGGGCTGAACGGCGCCACCGCGGTGGCCGATCCGAGGAACGCGCCCGGCTTCGGAGTCGTCCTGAAGTCCGGTGACTTCACCGGTGACGGGCGGGCCGACCTCGTCGTCGGCTACTCCACCGCGCTCTACCTGTTCCGCGGCCCCTTCAAGGCGGACGGGACGCCCGTCTCGTCGCAGCGGCTGGACCTCGGCCGTCAGTACCCCGTCTTCGGGGAGCAGGAAGCGCAGAACCGGATCGCGGTGGGCCGGATCAACAAGGGAGCCATCGACGACCTCGTCGTCCTCGGCGAGCGGACGGACTTCGGCAAGGGCGAAGCGACGCGCGGCCGAGTGCTCCTCGGGGGGTCGTCCGGGCTGCGCTTCACCCCGGTCACCATCCGGGGCGGCAGCAGCGTCGCCGTCGCGGACTTCGACAAGGACGGCTACGGCGACATCGCGGTGGGCGACCCGGAGATCCAGATCGACACCATCCGCTCGGCGGGACTGGTCCGGGTCAGCTTCGGCTCCGCCACCGGCGTGAACGAAGCCCGCGGCTTCCAGACGTTCACCGAGGACACCCCCGGCATCCCGGGCGGCGTCGGAACGGCCGACCGCTTCGGCCAGTCCCTGGCGGCGGCCGACCTCAACCTGGACGGCTACCCCGAGCTGATCATCGGTGCCCCGGGTGAGCGGAAGGCCAACTGTGGCTGGGGCTGCGACATCACCGGCGGTGGCCTCTACGTGCTCAAGGGCACGGCCAAGGGAGTCACCGGCACCGGCGCCACCTGGTACGCGCACAACGCGGCCGGCCTGCCCGCCCCCGCCGGCACGTTCCGCATCCCCTCGCTGCTCAAGACCACCGACCTGAACAACGACAAGCAGCCCGAGCTCACCTTCGCGGTCGCGGCCACCGTCCCGCAGGTCTGGTCCGTCGGCACGAAGGACGGCAAGGTCGCCGGGACCGCCCCCACCCGCGTCGTCAACCCGCCCACCGACTCCCAGGTCACCACCGGCACGGAGTTCGGCATCCTGCCCCGCTGACAGGGTCCTCCGGGCCGAAGCCCCCCGCCCGCCGGTCCCCGGAGGGCGGGGGGCTTCTCGTTGCCGAAATCCCCGCCCGGTCGCGGGCCTGCGGAGCGAGGATGGTGTGGGACCACCGCCGAACTCCAGGGGGAGACATGGGAGCACGGACGTGAGCAGGCGGCGCTACGTGGCCCGGGGGGTGCCGGGCGGCTACCGGATCTGGGACACCAAGGGGCACCGCTGGTGGGGCGACCACTACGAACTGTGCCCGGACGACCTGCTCACCGAACTCAACGGCGCGGCCGACCACGCGAAGATCACGGCGCTCCTCAGGCGCTACCGGGCTCTGAAGCGATGACACACGGGCCCGGGCTGGAAGCCGAGGACTACGCGTCCGTGCGTTCGGCCGGTGAGGTGCTCGGCCGGTACGGAAGCCTCAACGCGGCGCTCGCGCGGTGGCGACTGGTCGTGCTCGACATCGAGGAGGGCTTCGACCTCGAGTTCGTGTACGAGTACGGGAACGACCTGGCCTGCCGCGACACGCTCCAACGGGCGTGGCCCCTGCTCACCGCGCGGGTGCGGGAGATTCGGCAGCCCGATCTGGACCGGTGGGACGACCGGTTCTTCGCGGCCACCCGCCCCATGGTGCTGCCCGACGCGGGTAACGGCGAGCGCGACGGCCGGTGGTGGAGCCGCCGCTTCCCCGTGCGCTGCTTCCGCGGCGAGGGCCAGGTGCTGCCGGCCCACTGGTCGCCGCCGCCCCGTATCGAGGAGTACTGACCGAGCCCGCTACGGCCCGGGCCGGGGGACGTGCCCCCGGTCCGTCGGCGGGCCCGACGGGCGGGGGCGCGATGCGCGCTCGGCGATCCTGCGGTCCGTCTCGGCGCGCCGCGCGGCCGCGTTGCTGCCGTCGATCTGGCCCGCGAAGGCGCGGTACGCCGCGGCCACGAGCGCGTCCGGAGCGTTCGGGCGGGCGCGCGCGATGGCCCACAGGGCGTTTTCCGTCTGGGTGTCCAGCCCCGTCCCGGTGCGGACGCCGCGCCCCGACAGGACGTCCGTCAGGACGCCCTCGAAGTTGCGCCGCACCTGCTCCTGGCTGGGGTGGCCGTGGCGCATGACCGTCTCCGTCTCCGTCTCCTCGATGGGACCGATGCGAAGGGCCCCGGCCGACGACTGCCGGACGGGGCCCTTCGCGTACGGGTGACCAGGCGGGCGGCCTCAGCCGCCGCACTGGCAGGGGGCGCCGGACTGGCAGCCGCAGCCGCAGCCCGAGCCGCAGCCGCAGGCCGCGAGCAGGGGCAAGCGCAGGCGCAGGCCCTCCGGGGGCTGCGCTTCCTGCTCCGGGGTGATGGGGACGGGGGAATCGGGCATGGATCCTCCTCGTAGGCGTTGTGCCTTCGCCCTCATTCATGCCCAGCCCGGCCCCCGCGTCAACGGCGCATTGGGGGCTCGTTGTTGATCGGGGCGCCGCTGATCCGGCCCCCGCCGGCCCTGCGGCTCAGACGCCCTCGACCTGCGTGGGCGCCTGGAGCTCGTCCGCGTGCTCACCCGTCACCAGGTAGACCACGCGCTTGGCGACCGACACCGCGTGGTCCGCGAAGCGCTCGTAGTAGCGGCCCAGCAGGGTCACGTCGACCGCCGTCTCGATGCCGTGCTTCCAGCGGTCGTCCATCAGGTGCTGGAACAGCGTGCGGTGCAGCTGGTCCATCTCGTCGTCGTCCTGCTCCAGCTGGAGCGCCAGGTCGACGTCCTTCGTGATGATGACCTCGGCGGCCTTCGCCATCAGGCGCTGCGCGAGCTGCCCCATCTCCAGGATGGTCGCGTGCAGGTCGCGCGGGACCGCGGTGTCCGGGAAGCGCAGCCGCGCGAGCTTGGCCACGTGCTGCGCCAGGTCGCCGGAGCGCTCCAGGTCGGCGCTCATGCGCAGCGAGGTGACGACGATGCGCAGGTCGGTGGCGACCGGCTGCTGGCGCGCGAGCAGCGCGATGGCACGGGCCTCCAGGTCGTGCTGGAGGTCGTCGACCTTCTGGTCGGCGGCGATGACGCTCTCGGCGAGCTTCAGGTCGGCGTCGAGCATGGAGGTCGTGGCCCGCCCGATGGCGGAGCCGACCAGCCGGGCCATTTCGACCAGGCCTTCACCGATCGAGTCCAGTTCCTCGTGGTACGCGTCACGCATGTCTCGTGTCCCTCTCTCGACCTACTACTACTGCCGTACTGCTGCCCGGGGCGGGCCGGTGCGGCCATCGGCCCCACGTTGCCACGGTGAACCTCGAACGCGACCGACTCCGGCATCCCAAGTGAATCAGCACGGTCGTCAGGGTGAACTCTGGGCGACGACTGTTCGAGGTGCCACCCGAACGGCTGTGGAAGTGTCCCCTGGCCTGCTTAACCTGGAGTCATGGACGTGAACGCGGCGGTCGCCGCAGCTGCAGCGATTGCCGGTCTTTGCACCGGTGTGATCGCGATGCTGGCGTTCCGCTGGAGCGAGCGCGACCAAGCCCGCCCCACCCGGAGCTCCATGCGCCCCGACATCAACGCGGTGCTCCCACCGGGAGTGGACACCGTCCTCTCCGTACTCCGCTCCTCCGCCGTCGTGCTCGACGAGGGGGACGCGGTGGTCAAGGCCAGCTCGGCGGCATATGCCCTCGGCCTGGTCCGCGGGGGCAAGCTGGCCGTGGAGCCCATGCTCCACATGGCCCGCGACACCCGGCGCGACGGGGAGATACGCCAGGTCGAGCTCGACCTGCCCCGGCGCGGCACCGGCCGCGGCGAGGCGCTCGCCGTCTCGGCACGCGTCGCCCCGCTCGGCTCCCGCCTGGTGCTCCTCCTCGTGGAGGACCTCACCGAGGCCCGCCGCATCGAGGCCGTGCGCCGTGACTTCGTCGCGAACGTGTCGCACGAGCTCAAGACCCCGGTCGGCGCGATCTCCCTGCTCTCCGAGGCCGTCATGGACGCCTCGGACGACCCCGAGGCGGTGCACCGCTTCGCCGGCCGCATGCAGATCGAGGCCACCCGCCTGATCAACCTCGTACAAGAACTCATCGACCTCTCCCGGGTACAGAACGATGACCCGCTGGAGGACGCGGAGCCCGTCCGCGTGGACACGCTCGTGGCCGAGGCCATAGACCGCTGCCGCCACACGGCCTCCGCGAAACAGATCACCATGGCCGCCGGCGGCACCGCCGACCTGCGGGTATGGGGCAACCGGGGGCAGCTCGCGGCCGCCCTCGGAAACCTGGTCGAGAACGCCGTCAACTACAGCCCCGCCCGTACCCGCGTCGGCATCGCCGCGCGCCGGGTCACCGCGCCGGGTGGAGACTTGATCGAGATAGCCGTGACCGACCAGGGCATCGGCATCCCGGAAAAGGACCGCGAGCGCATCTTCGAACGCTTCTACCGTGTGGACCCGGCCCGCTCCCGCGCCACGGGAGGAACCGGCCTGGGCCTTGCGATCGTGAAGCACGTAGCGGCTTCGCACGGCGGGGAGGTGTCGGTTTGGAGCTCGGAGGGTCAGGGTTCCACGTTCACCCTGCGACTCCCCGAAGCGGCCGCGCCGGCCCCGGCGACGGCCTCCGCACCCGCCAACACCCTGCTCGAACCTCACACCGCTCCAGCCATCCCTGCCCCGGAGGTCCTTCCGTGACCCGAGTGCTAGTCGTCGAGGATGAGGAATCCTTCAGCGACGCCCTGTCCTACATGCTCCGCAAGGAGGGCTTCGAGGTCGCGATCGCCGCGACCGGGCCCGACGGGCTCGACGAGTTCGAGCGCAACGGCGCCGACCTCGTCCTCCTCGACCTGATGCTCCCCGGCCTGCCCGGCACGGAGGTCTGCCGGCAGCTCCGCGGCCGCTCCAACGTGCCCGTGATCATGGTGACCGCCAAGGACAGCGAGATCGACAAGGTCGTCGGGCTGGAGATAGGAGCCGACGACTACGTGACGAAGCCCTTCTCCTCGCGGGAGCTGGTCGCCCGCATCCGCGCGGTCCTGCGCCGCCGCGGCGAGCCGGAAGAGGTCACCCCGGCGGCCCTGGAAGCGGGCCCCGTCCGGATGGACGTCGACCGCCACGTGGTCACCGTCGCCGGCGCCAAGGTCGACCTCCCGCTGAAGGAGTTCGACCTGCTGGAGATGCTGCTGCGCAACGCGGGCCGCGTACTGACCCGCATGCAGCTCATCGACCGGGTCTGGGGCGCCGACTACGTCGGCGACACCAAGACCCTCGACGTCCACGTCAAGCGCCTGCGCGCCAAGATCGAGCCCGACCCGGGTGCCCCGCGCTACCTGGTCACGGTCCGCGGCCTCGGCTACAAGTTCGAGCCGTAAACCGTAATTCTTGAGCGCACACACGGGAACGGCCCCCGTCCGCATCGAGCGGACGGGGGCCGTTCCCGTTGAGTACGGTGCTTCGCGCCTCAGTGACCGGCGGACGCGGACGCGGACCCGGAGGGGGACCCGGACGGGCTGCCCGAGACCGGGGCCGAGGCCGAGGACGAGCCGGACGGCGAGGGGGAGCCCGACGGGCTGCCGGAGGGGCTGCCCGACGGGGTGGCGCCCGGGACGGCCGCGGCGGCGGTCGGGCCGAAGCCCGCGTACATGCCGGTGGCCGGGACGACGAAGCCCTCGAGCTCGACGTCGCCCGTGGTGCTCAGCTTGAAGACGATCTTCTGGACGTTGCCGTCCACGACGTCGGTGCCGCCCGCGATCAGGGCGGAGGCGTTGCCCTTGCCGCCGAGGACGACGGAGCCGCCGGCCGGGATGACCACCTTGGAGCCGCTGCCCGCGGGCTTCAGCGTCACGACGGCCTTGCCACCCGGAAGGGTGATGCCCTCGAGCGTCTGCTCCTTGGTGCCGGTGTTGAACACCGTCGCGGAGACCGCGGCCGGGCCCTTCTTGTCCTTCTCCTGGGTGATCACCAGAGCGTTCTGGACCTTGATGTCGCCCTTGGTGACGGCGGCATTGTCCGGCTTGACCTGGAGAGTCGGAGCGTCGTGGCCCGCGGCGCAGGCGCCCAGCGAGACGATCGAGAACACGACGGCGGTGGCGGCGAGGGCGCCGCGTCGAAGGCTGCGGCTCACGGGGGAGGCAACTCCTTGGACGTACGGAACGGAAGGATGGACGCCTCGGAGCGGCGAAGTAAAGCCGCTCTAAGGATGTGTCAGCGCGCTTAGGTTACCGAGCCGCTGCCCCGCCCCCGCACCCGACCCTCCGCAGCGTGGGGCCGGGCCCTGTACGGGGTCCCGCCCCCGCACCGGCGGGTTCGATCACGGCCACGCCGGGTCCGGGTGATCTTCCATTCGCAAAAGGCCCGCCCGCAAAGGCCGGCGCGCGCCCGGTGATCAATTTCCGGATTTCCTCGAACACCGCCGGGTGATCAATTCCGGATTGGGCCGGAACGGACGCCGTACGGGTGGCCGCCAGTCGAACGGAGTACTTCGGTTTCCCGTCCTGGAAACCGTCAAAACGGGACGTACGCCACATCGTCGGGGCTCCCGGGCGGGTGTAACGTAGCCGTTTCGCCCGGTCCGCACAGCGCCTCCGACCTGCGAATACCCCCTTCCGGAAGCCTCTCGCAGCACGTTCCTGTCGCTGTTGTCAAGCCCTGAGATGGGCCCTGACCTGCGAAAACGCCATTCATAACGGTCGATTCTCGTGTTACCCTGGATAGCCACGGAAGGGGTACCTGTCACATGACGTTCAAGGTTGGCGACACCGTGGTCTATCCCCATCACGGGGCCGCGCTGATCGAGGCTATCGAAACTCGCCAGATCAAAGGCGTGGACAAGACCTACTTGGTGCTCAAGGTCGCGCAGGGTGACCTGACCGTTCGCGTCCCCGCGGACAATGCGGAGTTCGTAGGCGTTCGCGACGTAGTCGGCCAGGACGGGCTGGACCGGGTCTTCGAGGTGCTCCGCGCACCGTACGCAGAAGAGCCGACGAACTGGTCCCGGCGCTACAAGGCAAATCTGGAAAAGCTCGCTTCTGGCGATGTCATCAAGGTCGCCGAAGTTGTGCGTGACCTGTGGCGTCGTGAGCGTGAGCGCGGACTTTCCGCAGGTGAGAAGCGCATGCTCGCAAAGGCGCGCCAGATTCTGGTGAGCGAGCTCGCGCTCGCCGAGAACACCAACGAGGACAAGGCCGAGGCCCTCCTCGACGAAGTGCTCGCGTCCTGACGCGATCATTCGTACGCTTTGTCGTACACAGTTGTGCCGCGGTGCCCGATGACAAGGAGACTTGTTGCCGGGCGCTGCGGCATGTCTGGACCCATACCCGCGCTCGCTGAAGCCGCCTGTGCTCAGCTGCTCAAGCCTTACTCACTGGCGTGCCGGGTCCGGGCAGCCGACTCGACCGGTCGTCACGGAAGGGGCGAGGGCGTCGCACCCGGCACCCTTCAGGCCATACCCATGTCGGCCGAAGTCACAAACCTGGCTCGGAGCTACTGATGTCTGACGAATCGCGCCCGCACCGCACCGCCGCGGTGATCCCGGCCGCCGGCCGCGGAGTCCGTCTCGGTCCCGGAGCCCCCAAGGCCCTGCGGACCCTGGGCGGCACCCCCATGCTCATCCACGCCGTACGCGCCATGGCGCGCTCCCGCGCGGTCGCCCTCGTCGTCGTCGTGGCGCCGGCCGACGGCACCGCCGAGGTGCGCCGGCTGCTCGACGAGCACGCGCTGCCCGAGCGCACCGAGATCCTGGTCGTCCCCGGCGGGGAGACCCGGCAGGAATCCGTACGCGCCGGCCTGGACGCGCTCCCGGCCGACATCACCGCCGTCCTCATCCACGACGCGGCCCGCCCCCTGGTCCCCGTCGACACCGTCGACTCCGTCGTCGAGGCCGTCCGCGACGGCGCACCCGCCGTCGTCCCCGCCCTGCCGCTGGCCGACACCGTCAAGGAGGTCGAGCCCGGCCGGCCCGGCGAGCCCGAGCCGGTCGTCGCCACCCCCGTACGGGCCCGGCTGCGCGCCGTGCAGACCCCGCAGGGCTTCGACCTCGCCACGCTCCGCCTCGCGCACGAGAAGGTCGCCGTCAGCGGCGAGGGAGCCACTGACGACGCCGGCCTGGTGGAACAGCTGGGCGTCACCGTCGTCGTGATCCCCGGCCACGAAGAGGCCTTCAAGGTCACCCGCCCGCTCGACCTGGTCCTCGCCGAGGCCGTACTCGCCCGCCGGAGGGCCACCGATGCGTACTAGCTCCGCAAGTTTCGAGGAGTCCGCCGGTGCTGCCGCCCCCGTTGCTCCGCTGATCCCGCTCGTCGGCATCGGCACCGACGTGCACGCCTTCGAGACCGGCCGCGAACTGTGGTGCGCCGGCCTGCTCTGGGAGGGCGAGGACGGCCTCGCCGGGCACTCCGACGGGGACGTCGCCGCGCACGCCGCCTGCGACGCCCTCTTCTCCGCAGCCGGCGTCGGCGACCTCGGCGCGCACTTCGGCACCTCCCGCCCCGAGTGGTCCGGCGCCGCCGGAGTCACCCTTCTGGCGGAAGCCGCCCGCATCGTCCGCGCCGAGGGCTTCGAGATCGGCAACATCGCCATCCAGGTGATCGGCGTACGCCCGAAGATCGGCAAGCGGCGCGAAGAGGCACAGAAGGCGCTCGCCGCCGCGGCGGGCGCCCCCGTCTCCGTCTCCGGCACCACCACCGACGGACTGGGCCTCACCGGCCGCGCCGAAGGTCTCGCCGCCATCGCCACGGCCCTCGTCTACCGGACGAACCGGGCCTAGTACCCCGTACGGATACACCCCACCCCTGCCTCTCCGCCAACAAAGCGGGCCCCGCGTGCCGAAAGGGTCGCGGGGCACTGCTACAGGCGCACTACCCTGGATGCCGTGACTATTCGCCTGTACGACACCAGCGCCCGGCAGATCCGTGACTTCACCCCGCTCGTCCCGGGCTGCGTCTCGATCTACCTCTGTGGCGCCACCGTGCAGGCGGCTCCGCACATCGGGCACGTCCGCTCGTACCTGAACTTCGACATCGCGCGCCGCTGGTTCACCTACCGCGGGCTCGACGTCACCTTCATCCGCAACGTCACCGACATCGACGACAAGATCATCGCGAAGGGCGAGGACCAGGGCCGCCCCTGGTGGTCCATCGGGTACGAGAACGAGCGCGCCTTCAACGACGGCTACAACGAGCTGGGCTGCCTCCCGCCCACCTACGAGCCGCGCGCCACGGGCCACGTGCCCGAGATGATCGAGATGATGCGCGGGCTCATCGAGCGCGGCCACGCCTACGTCGCCGACGGCAGCGTCTACTTCGACGTGCGCTCCTTCCCCGGCTACCTGGAGCTGTCGAACCAGAAGATCGACGATCTGCGCCAGCCCGACGAGGGCGTCTCCGGCAAGCGCGACCCGCGCGACTTCGCCATGTGGAAGGCCACCAAGCCGGGCGAGCCCGACTGGGAGACCCCGTGGGGCCGCGGCCGTCCCGGCTGGCACCTGGAGTGCTCAGCGATGGCGCACAAGTACCTCGGCAGCGCCTTCGACATCCACGGCGGCGGCCTCGACCTGATCTTCCCGCACCACGAGAACGAGATCGTCCAGGCCAAGGCCTACGGCGACGAGTTCGCGAAGTACTGGATGCACAACGCCTGGGTCACCCTCTCCGGCGAGAAGATGTCCAAGTCGCTGGGCAACTCCGTCCTCGTCTCCGAGATGCTCAAGGTCTGGCGCCCGATCGTGCTGCGCTACTACCTCGGCACCCCGCACTACCGCTCGATGATCGAGTACAGCGTGGAGTCCCTGCGCGAGGCCGAGTCCGGCTTCGCGCGCATCGAGGGCTTCATCCAGCGCGTCATCGAGAAGGCCGGCGGCTCCGTCGAGCCCGCCGCCGAGGTCCCGCCCGCCTTCGCGGAGGCCATGGACGACGACCTGGGCGTCCCGCAGGCGCTCGCGATCATCCACACCACCGTCCGCCAGGGCAACAGCGCGCTCGCCGCCGACGACAAGGACGCGGCCATCGCGCGCCTGTCGGAGGTACGGGCCATGCTGGGCGTCCTCGGACTCGACCCCCTCGACCCGCACTGGGCCGGCGAGGCGGACCGCGGGGAGGACCTCCACGGAGCCGTGGACACCCTCGTGCGCCTGGTCCTGGAGCAGCGCGAATCGGCGCGCGCCCGCAAGGACTGGGCCACCGCCGACGCCATCCGCGACCAGCTCCAGCAGTCGGGCCTGGTCATCGAGGACAGCCCCACCGGACCCCGATGGACGCTCGGCCCCCGCTGAGCCACCGGCGCAGTCCCACTGGAGCACTCGGATTGGGCTGCCCGGCGTCCCGGGCGGCACACTCTTCATACGTACATATCGCAGAACCAACGAAATCAGGTAGAGGTCATGGCCGGGAACAGCCAGCGCAGGAACCGCCGCACGTCCAACAAGAAGGGCGCGACGGTCGGCAGCGGTGGCCAGCGGCGCAAGGCCCTGGAAGGCAAGGGCCCCACGCCCAAGGCCGAGGACCGCAAGAAGCACAAGGCCAACCGCATCAGCAACGCCATGGCCAGGCAGGCGGCCAAGCGCCGCCCCGCCCCGCGCCGCGGCGGCCCCAAGGGCACCAGCGAGATGGTCGTCGGCCGCAACCCGGTCTTCGAGGCGCTGCGCGACGGCGTACCGGCCGTCACCCTGTACGTACAGCAGTTCATCGACAACGACGAGCGCGTCCGCGAGGCCCTCCAGCTCGCGGCCGAGCGCGGCAACATCAACCTGATGGAAGCCCCGCGCCCCGAGCTCGACCGCCTCACCAACGGGCTCAACCACCAGGGCCTGGTCCTCCAGGTCCCGCCCTACGAGTACGCGCACCCGGACGACCTCACCGCCGCCGCGTACGAGAACCACGAGGACCCGCTCATCGTCGCCCTCGACGGCGTCACCGACCCGCGCAACCTCGGCGCGATCGTCCGCTCCGTCTCCGCCTTCGGCGGCCACGGCGTGGTCATCCCCGAGCGCCGCGCCGCCGGCATGACCGCCGGCGCCTGGAAGTCCTCGGCCGGCACCGCCGCCCGTACCCCGGTCTCGCGCGTCACCAACCTGACCCGCGCCATCCAGGAGTACAAGAAGGCCGGCATCACCGTCGTCGGCCTCGCCGCCGAGGGCACCCACGAGGTCCACGAGCTCGAAGCGCTCGGCGGCCCCGTCGTCATCGTCGTCGGCTCCGAGGGCAAGGGCCTCGGCCGCCTCGTCGGCGAGAACTGCGACTACCTCGTGCGCATCCCGATGCCGGGCGGCGCCGAGTCGCTCAACGCCGGTGTCGCCGCGGGCGTCGTCCTCTACGAGGCCTCCCGCCGCCGCGCCACCCGCGGCCGCGCCTGAGCACCACCGGCGCGCCCGGCAGCACCACCGGCGGCAGCCGCCTGAGCACCACCTCGGCCGCCGCTTGATCCACTTGGCTCATCGGACGTGACCCGTGAGCGTGTCACCCCGCCCCCTACGGGCGGGGTGGCTTGATTTGACGGGTCTCGGACACATCGCTGATGTCAAGGCAGTGTCCTAAACACTCATCACTCGGTTAGATGAGTGTGGACACCAGAACGCCAGGGTTCGACGACCAGCCCGCGCTGAGCATGGTCAAGGTGCCGTGCGACCCCGCACAGGTCATCGTCAACCACGCCAGCTTCCGCGTGCGGCTCGCACCGAGCCCCAGCGCGCGTCCCAGGCCCTCGGGCGCCCCCGGGCTCGCCCCGGCACTCGGCGGAGCCCTCGCGGCCGCCGGAGCCGGCGCAGCGCGCCGCCGCCCCGTCGTCTGGAGCGGCAAGTCCGCCCCCGGCGACGCCGCCGCCAGCGCCGCCATGGGCGGCCTGCTCCAGGCCGTACGCGAGCACGGGCGCGGCCACGACGAGTACGACGGCGGGGCCACCCAGGTCATCCCGCGCATCGACCTCGCCCACGACCTCGCGGACGACACCCTCGCCACCCCGACCGTCATCGGCCAGCGCAGCTACGCCGACGCCGAGGACACGCGCGCGCAGCCCGTCGTGGGGGGTCTCTCCCACCCCCACGACGCCTACGACGACACCCACGCCGGCGCCGGATCCGCGGACTCCCGCCGGGCCGGCGACGCCCGCGCGCAGGCCTCGTACTACCCCGGCCGCCGCATGAACCTCGGCGTCGTGCTGCTCCCGCTGCGCGTCTTCCTCGGCTTCATCTCCATCTACGCCGGCATGGGCAAGCTGTGCGACCCCGTCTACTTCGACGGGGGCGAGCGCGGCTCCATGGTCACCTGGCTGCAGACCCTGCAGCCCTGGGCGCTCGCCGAACCGCTGCGCGACTTCGCCCTGGCCCACCCGGTCGGCGCCGGACTCAGCGTGGCCTTCCTCCAGGTCATCGTGGGCGTGCTGACGGTCTTCGGCCTGTGGCAGCGGTTCGCCGCCTGCTTCGGCGCCCTGCTGTCCGCCGCGCTGCTGATGACGGTGAGCTGGAAGACCGTCCCCGCCTACGACGCCCCCGACATCATCTACCTCGCCGCCTGGAGCCCGCTGATCATCGCCGGCGCCCCCGTCTACTCCCTGGACGGCCGCCTCGCGAGCGAGGCCTGGCGCACGCTGGGCCCGCGTTCCGAGGTCTGGCGGCTGCGCCGCCGGGTCCTGCGCCGCGGAGCCATCATGGCCGGCGTCATCTGCGGACTCACCCTGCTCATCGGCTCCCTCCTCGGCGGCGCCGTCCGCTCCACCACCGTGGTCACCGTGCCCGGACCGGGCGAGGCCCCGAGCAACTACCTGCCCGGGCGGCCGCTGCCGAGCACCTCCAAGCAGCAGCAGCCCGCGCGCCCCACCTCCCCGAAGCAGGCCGCGAAGCCCTCGGCCGGGGCCTCCTCCCCGGCCGCCAAGACCGGGCGCGGGGCCGCCGGTTCGAGCTCCCCGACGGCCGGCTCCGGATCGCCCTCCGCGACCCGCGGCACCACCAGCGGCACCAAGCCCCCGCGCAGCACCCCCCGCCAGTCCACCCCGCAGAAGCCCCCGGCCAGCTCCACGGGAACGGGCGGCGGCGGCTCCACCGGCGGGACGGGCAGCTCCGCACCGTCGCAGCCCGACCTGCTGGGCGGACTCCTCGGCGGCTGACGGCCGCAGCACCCGCGAAGGCGAAGGGCCCGGTACGCGAGAGCGTGCCGGGCCTTCTTCGTGTGCCGGGTTTCTTCGCAGGGTCTTCTTCGTGGGCGGGGCTGCGAGGGCCTGTACGGGCCTGTACGGGCGCGTGTGGGCCCGTACAGGCACCAGGAGGCGCTACGGGGCGTTCTGCGCGGCCAACTCCCGTGCCGCCTCGGTGAGGTCCTTCGCCGTGTCGATCGCCCGCCAGTAGGCCCCCTGGGGCAGCGGGAAGCCCGCGAGGCGCCGCTCGCGGGCCAGGCGCGGGAACGTGGTCCGCTCGTGGTCGCCCAAATCCGGCAGCAGGGCCGCGAATTCGGGACCGAAGACGTACACGCCCGCATTGACCGGGTACGGGGACTGCGGCGCCTCGATGAAGTCCAGCACGTGCCCGTACTCGTTGATCTCCACCACCCCCCACGGAATCCGCGGCCGGGCCAGCGCGAGGGTGGCCGTGGCGCCGCGCTCGGCGTGGAAGGCGGCCATCTCGCGCAGCGAGAACCGGGTCCACACATCGCCGTTGGTCGCGTACCAGGACTGGTCGGGGTGCGGGAGGTGCCGGGCGGCGTACTTCAGGCCGCCGCCCCGGCCCAGCGGCTCTTCCTCCACGACGGTGGTCACCCGTAGCGGCAACGGAGCCTCGGCCAGCCACTTCTGGAGCACCTCGGCGAGGTGGCCGCAGGAGACCACGGCGTCCGTCACCCCCTCGGAGGCCAGCCACGCGAGCTGGTGCCCGATGATCGGCATCCCCGTTCCGGGGATCTCCACCATCGGCTTGGGGCGGTCGTCCGTATAAGGCCGCAGCCGCGAACCCTGGCCCCCCGCCAGGACAACCGCCTGGGTCGGGGAGGCCGGGAACGCGGCCGCGTGGGGTCGGTCGGAACGCTCGGAGCCTTCGGAACGCTCGGAATCGGTCATGTCGTCGTGTCTTCGTGTCCGGGTGCAGAAGGGCGTACGGCGGCGGCCGTCAGCCCATGGAGGCGACGCCGGACGCGTACGAGGTGTCACACACCGGCCGCGCGAACGACTGGGCCTTCGTGGGCCCGTAGGCGTCCACCGCGGCCCGCCCGAGGGCGCGCGCGATGCCCACGCAGTGCTCGGCGAGGGACGGCCGCCGGTCGACCTCCTGCTGGAGGTGGGTGAGGACGTCACCCGGCTGCTCGCCCTGCTGGATCTCGCTCAACAGCTTGTCGCGCAGCACGTCCTGGGCGGCGCGCGGCTTCGCGGGGACGGAGACGTCCTCGGCGGACGCGGTCAGGATCTGGGAGGGGGTGTTGTCCGCCCAGGGGACCATGGTGACCGCGAGGGTCCCGGACAGGACCAGGACGACGGGCAGGACCAGGGCGAGGGATCGGCCGATACGGCGGGCAGTGTGGGTCACGAGGGCGAGAGTAGCGCTCGGTGAAGATATGGCGACATTTAGTCACCCGGTCGGGGGATGGTTCGACGTGGCTTTTCGAATTAAGGGTTGACGCTTGGGGCCGAATGGCCCGATCTGCCGGACCTCGCGCCGGACCTCGCGCCGGACGTCACGCGGGAACTCACGCCGAAGGGGCGCCCCTTGACGGGACGCCCCTCCAATGACTGTGTGCGGCCTGCGGGTCAGCCGGAGAGGCGGGCGCCCGAGGAGGTCGAGAAGACGTGGATCTCGTTGCCGCGCGGCACCACGTGCAGCGTGGAGCCCTTCTCGGGCACCTGGCGGCCGTTCACGCGCACCACGATGTCCTGCGAGCCCTCGGAGTGCGAGGTCGAGCCGTAGACGTACCCGTCGGCGCCCAGCTCCTCGACGACGTTCACGGTGATTTCCAGGCCGCCCGTCTCGCCGATGTCGAAGTGCTCGGGGCGCACGCCCACGGTGACCGTGCGGTCGCCCGCGTCGGCGGCGGCGGAGAGCGCCTCGCGCGACACCGGGACGACGCTGTCGCCGAACTTCACGCCGCCGTCGGTGATCGGGACCTCGACGAGGTTCATGGCCGGCGAGCCGATGAAGCCGGCGACGAAGAGGTTCGCCGGGCGGTCGTACATGTTGCGCGGGGTGTCGACCTGCTGGAGCAGACCGTCCTTCAGCACGGCCACGCGGTCGCCCATCGTCATGGCCTCGACCTGGTCGTGGGTGACGTAGACGGTGGTGATGCCCAGGTCGCGCTGGAGGGCCGCGATCTGCGTACGGGTGGACACGCGGAGCTTGGCGTCGAGGTTCGACAGCGGCTCGTCCATGAGGAACACCTGCGGCTTGCGCACGATCGCGCGGCCCATCGCGACGCGCTGGCGCTGGCCGCCGGAGAGCGCCTTCGGCTTGCGGTCGAGGTACTGGGTCAGGTCCAGCATCTTCGCCGCGTCCTCCACCTTCCGGCGGATGGTGGCCTTGTCCTCGCCGGCGATCTTGAGCGCGAAGCCCATGTTGTCGGCGACGGACATGTGCGGGTAGAGCGCGTAGTTCTGGAACACCATCGCGATGTCCCGGTCCTTGGGCGGCAGGTGCGTGACGTCGCGGTCACCGATGCGGATGGCACCGCCGTTGACGTCCTCCAGGCCGGCCAGCATGCGCAGCGAGGTGGACTTGCCGCAGCCGGAGGGGCCGACGAGGACGAGGAACTCGCCGTCCGCGATCTCCAGCTCCAGCTGGTCGACGGCGGGCTTGTCGCCGCCGGGGTACAGACGGGTCGCCTTGTCGAAAGTGACAGAAGCCATGGTGATGAATCCCTTCTACCGGCAGGAACGTGCCGGACGATCCGAGTGGAAGGTCTAGTCCAGTGGACTGGACTCGGCCCGACGCTACCCGCCCGCGCGGCTCCTGTCAGCACCTGGGCGGGGGTGACTTCCCCGACGTCCCCGACGGCCCCGGGGCGACTGTCAGAGGCGGCTGCTTTGATCGCGCCCATGACCATCTACGACGTGACCCGCGGGCTCCCCGACATCGAGACGCTGCGCGACCGCTGCCGGGCGATGGCGGCGCTGGAACTGGTGATCAGCGGCGAGGAGGACGACGGCTACTTCGCCTACGACCCGAAGTGGGGCCCGGGGGAGGAAGCCGCGCTGATGGACAACGGCTCCGGCGACGACTACGCGATCGTCTTCACGGCGGCCGGGGTCTTCGGGCACGGCTTCGACCACGAGTCGGCGATGAGCCCGTGGGCGGACACCGACCACGAGGACGGGTGGCCGGGCCTGACCGACGGCATACCTGAGGTCTTCCGGCCGTACCTGGCGGAGCCGGCGTTCTGCGTGGACGGCGTGCTCAACGCGACCGCCGTGTTCTGGCGCGAGACCGGCGATACGCAGTGGCGCGCGGGCAAGGTGGAATTCCCGGAGGGCAGGTCCGACCCGGACGGCGCGGACTACCTCTTCGAGCTGCTCGTGGCGGGCACCCCGGAGGCCTACCGCGACTTCGCCGAGGACTACTACGAGACGGACCTCCCCCTGGAAGCGGTCCGGCACGTCTGGGAGCTGCGCCCGCTCACCCAGGCCGTCGTGGACGCCCTCAACCCGGGTCTGCCCCTGGCGGCGGTGGGACCGCGGCTGGCGCGGGCGGGGTATCCGGGGGTGTGAGGGGGGCCGCCGACGGCGGCCCCGGACACCGGAAAGTTCTTCGCTGCGGGGTCGGGGCGATGTGTAGAGTGAACGTGATTCCGTGCCTTGCACAGAGTCACCACGCCCCCTTAGCTCAGTCCGGCCAGAGCAACGCACTTGTAATGCGTAGGTCGTCGGTTCGAATCCGACAGGGGGCCCCATCCCAGGCCGGGTGTTTGCCGACCAAGGGAATTCGTACAGAAGTGGAAGGCCCCGGGTGATCGCCCGGGGCCTTTTGCGTGTCCGTCAGTGGCGGCCCGAGATGCGGTCTGCCAGGCGGGCCAGGGGGGTTGTCGTCGGGGTGTGGGTGGTGGATTCCCGGCGGTCGGCCTCGCGGTAGGCGGCGTAGAGGGCCTGGACGCCCAGCCAGCGGAAGGGTTCCGGTTCCCAGCGGCGGACCCGGTGGTTGACCCAGGGGAGGGTGGTGAGGTCCGTCTTGTCACCCAGGACCAGGTCGCGGAGGGTGCGTGCCGCGAGGTTGGCCGTGGCCACGCCGGAGCCCACGTAGCCGCCGGCCCAGCCGAGGCCCGTCGTCGCGTCCAGGGTGACCGTGGCGCACCAGTCGCGGGGGACGCCCAGGACGCCCGACCAGGCGTGGGTGATCTCCACGCCGGTGAGGACCGGGAAGAAGGACTCCAGGAGGTTCGTGAGGGCGGTGATCGTGGCGGGCTGGGTGCGGCCGTCATTGTCGGTGCGGGAGCCGTAGCGGTAGGGGACGCCGCGGCCGCCGATGGCGATGCGGCCGTCGGCCGTGCGCTGGGCGTACATGTAGGCGTGGGCCATGTCGCCGAGGGTGGAGGCGTCGGACCAGTTGAGTTGGGACCAGGTCTCCGGGGGGAGGGGGGCCGTGGCGATCATCGAGGAGTTCATCGGGAGCCAGGAGCGCTTCTGGCCCTTGAGGGCGGCGGTGAAGCCCTCCGTACAGCGCAGGACGTACGGGGCGCGGACCGTGCCGTACGGGGTGAGGGCGCGGCGCGGGGCGATCTCCGTGACGGGGGTGGACTCGTGGATGACGACGCCGAGGCGTTCGCAGGCGGCCGCCAGGCCCTTGACCAGCTTCAGGGGGTGGATGCGGGCTCCGTGCGGGGTCCAGGAGGAGCCCACGGCGTCCGCAATGTTGATACGGGCGCGGGTGTCGGTGGCGTCGTAGAGCTCGCGGTCCGTTTCGCCGAAGGCGAGTTCGGCGGTGTGGAAGGCCTTGAGGCGGGAGAGCTGGGCGGGGGTGCGGGCGACTTCGAGGACTCCGCCGCGGTGGATGTCGGCGTCGATGCCCTCCTTGGCGGCGGTGTCGATGACCTCGGTGACGGTGTCGTTCATGGCGTGCTGGAGGCGTTGTGCGGCCTGGTGGCCGTGGAGGGCGGCGTAGCGGTCGCGGCCGGCGATGCCGTTGTAGAGCCAGCCGCCGTTGCGGCCGGAGGCCCCGTAGCCGCAGAACTTCTGCTCCAGGACGGTGACGCGCAGGTCGGGGGCGGCGGTCTTGAGGTAGTACGCGGTCCACAGGCCGGTGTAGCCGCCGCCGACGATGACGACGTCGGCCGTGGCGTTGCCGGTGAGCGGGGCGCGGGGTGGGTGGGCGGGGGCGGTCTCGTCCGTCGCGTACCAGAAGGAAATTCCGCCGTTGATCGTCATGGGGGATTTGGTACACGGCGTTGCGGAGGGGTGTCCAGGGGCGTGACGTCGGGTTTTGGGTGCCGAGAGGTGGCCGAATGGCTGATGTGGGCGGTGTGGATCCTTCTTAGGGTGGGGCGGGGATTTTGTCAGCTTTTTGTGTGAGAGGTACTGGTTCGTATGGCGCGGGTGGCGCGGGTGGCGCGGGTGGCGAGGGCAGGACGGCTGGTCGCGGCGGTCGCGTCCGTGGCCCTGTTGGGCGGGGCGGTCGTCGGGTGCGGTTCCGGGCCGGGTGAGGGGCAGGCCGTGGCCGCCTCCGAGGTGCCGGTGCGGACCAGCCCGATCGCCGCGCAGCTCGCGGGGCTGCCCGCGGCGGTGGACGGGGCGAAGATCGTCGTGGGGAAGCCGGAAGCGCCGCGTACCGCGCAGGTGCTGGTGGATCCCAAGTGCGGCTACTGCGCGCGGTTCGAGGAGGCGGGCGGGGAGTCGCTGCTGAAGTTGGCGGTGGCCGGGCAGGTGAAGATCGAGTATCTGCTGGCGTCTTTCCTGGATCGGGGCGGGGTGAGCGGCTCGGTCGATGCGGTGAACGCGTTGCGTGCGTCGGTGGATTCGGGGAAGTTCGCGGAGTACCACGCGGCGGTCTTCGCCAGTCAGCCGAAGGGGAGGTTCACCGACGAGCTGCTCCTGCGGATCGCGGACCGGGTGCCGGGGCTGCGCGGGGCGGAGTTCGACGCGGCGGTGAAGGAGCGGAAGTACGAGGGGTGGGTCGCCGAGGCGGAGCAGGGCTTCGAGGCGACGGGTGCGCAGGGGACGCCGATGGTGCTGGTGGAGGGGAAGCCGGTCGGGTCGAAGGACGGGTCGCTGTTCGACGCGGGGGCGTTCGCGCGGGCGTTGGAGGGCGTCGGGATCGGGGCTTTGCTCTAGGAGGATCTCACCGGCATTCGGCTGCGGGAAGCCTCGTCGGTTCGAACGCGAAGGGGGTGTCACCCGTATGTCGGTGACACCCCCTTCGTCGTGCGCCTTAGACGGAAGAGTCGTCGAGCGGGTTGTGCATCACGCTCGACTCCTCGCAGCTCACGATGTCGCCGTAGGAGTTGATCTTGCAGATCTGGAAGAGGGCCTGGTCGATCCAGCCGGCATCCAGGTACGTGCTCCACTGGGCTTGCGTCTGGCCGCTGGGTACGGTCCGCATCTTCCAGGTCTTCTTGCCGAGCTCGCCCCAGGTGACGAGGCGGATGCCGATGGTGTAGCCGTCGGTCCGGAGGTCCTTGGCGACGATGTTGATCGGGTCGAGGCGGAAGGGGTTGATCCGCCAGCCGATGCCCACCTTGCCGTAGTAGGCGGAGGACGAAACGTCTGTCAGGGTGCCGGCGGGCGCGGCGGCCGCGGGGGTCGCGATGAGCGTGGTGATGACGGTGGCCAGTGCCGCGCCGCCAGCGACGAGGCTGTTCTTCAGGCGCAAGGGTCCCCCAGGGAAGGCGTGTTGGCTGAGAACGCCTACTCTGGCTCGAACTTGATCGTGCCTGACCGGTCTCAACTCGCCTCACCTGCTGGTTCTTCGGTCTTCTGCCGGCTTCTCGCCGGTGACCGGCGCCCGGCGTCGAACCAGCGTGCTTAGGGTTGGCTCATGGACTTTGCGGCGGCTGGTGGCTCGGGTGGGAGTGGGTTCGGCGGGGTTCCGGCGTCGTTCGCGCGGGCGCAGGTGCGGGACAACGGCGCGGCCGGACGGGAGTTCGTCGACGCGTTGCCCGGGCGGGTGGCCGCGTTCCTCGAGCGGTGGGAGCTACGGGTGACCGGGCCCGGGATGTACGGGGTGACGGCCCTGGTCCTGCCGGTGGTGCGGGCCGACGGGACGGCGGCGGCGCTGAAGCTGCCGGCGCTGGACGAGGAGAACGCGGGGGAGGCGCTCGCGCTGCGCGCGTGGGCGGGGGAGGGCTGCGTACGGCTGCTGGCGGACGACGCGGAGACCGGCACGCTGCTGCTGGAGCGCCTGGACGAGGGCCGCCCGCTGTCGGCGTCGGCCGTACGGGACTCCGGGCGGGCGGTGGAGGTCGTCGGCGGGTTGCTGGCCCGGCTGACGGCGGTCCCGGCGCCGGCCGGGCTGCGGCGGCTCGGGGACCTGGCGGCGGGGATGCTGGAGGCGGTGCCGGGGGCGTTGGCGCAGCTGGGGGACGGCCGGGAGCGGGGGCTCGTCGCGGACTGTGCGGCGGCGCTCGCAGAGGTGGCCGGGGAGCCGGGGGACCGGCTGCTGCACTGGGACCTGCACTACGACAACGTTCTGGCGGGCGGGCGCGAGCCGTGGCTGGCCATCGATCCGAAGCCGCTCGCCGGCGATCCGGGGTTCGAGCTGCTGCCGGCGCTGGTCAACAACTTCCGTGCGCGGGAGGTGCGGTGGCGCTTCGAGTCGCTCGCGGAGGCGGTGGGGGCGGACCGGGAGCGGGCGCGTGCCTGGACGCTGGGGCGGGTGCTGCAGAACTGCCTGTGGGACGTGGAGGACGGGGACCGGCCGGCGGGGGTGCAGCTGAGGATCGCGGAGTCGCTGCTGGGGCGGGGTGGGCGCAGCGGGAGGGGGTGACGCGGTAGGAGGGGCGGGCGCGGTAGGAGCGGCGGGCGCGGTGGCTCGTAGGGTGCAGGCATGATCCGTAGCGCCGTCGTCAGCGACGTACCCGTCATCCACGCCATGATCCGCGAGCTCGCGGAGTACGAGAAGGTGCCGCACGAGGCGCGCGCCACCAAGGAGCAGTTGCGGGAGGCGCTCTTCGGGGAGCGGCCGGCGGCGTTCGCGCACCTGGCGGTGACGGAGGAGGGCGAGGCGGTCGGGTTCTCGTTGTGGTTCCTCAGCTTCTCGACGTGGCGCGGGGTGCACGGGATCTACCTGGAGGACCTGTACGTCCGTCCGGGCGTGCGCGGCGGCGGCCACGGGAAGGCGCTGCTGCGGGAGTTGGCGCGGCTCTGTGTGGAGCGCGGGTACGAGCGGCTGGAGTGGTCGGTCCTGAAGTGGAACGAGCCCACGATCGCCTTCTACGAGGCCCTGGGTGCGCGGCCGCAGGACGAGTGGTCGGTGTACCGGCTGACCGACGGGGCGCTGGCGGAGCTCGGGGGCTGGTAGGCGAGCAGGCGAGGGGCGAGCGGGCGAGGGGGCGAGGGGCGAGCGGGCGTCCGGCCGGGCGCCGGCCCGTCCTCAGGGTTCCAGGACGACCTTGCCGGTGGTGGCCCGGGTTTCCAGGTCGTGGTGGGCGGCGGCGGCTTCGGCGAGGGGGTAGCGCTGGAGGGCGGGGCGCAGGCGGCCGGTGGCGGCTTCGGCGAGGGCGCGGGTTTCCAGGAGGCGCAGGGGGTCTTCGCCGCCGGCGCGTTGGAGCATGGCGGGTCCCAGGACGTGCTGCGTGGTGATGCCGCGGGCGTCCAGATCGGCCTGCTCGGTGTCGGTGAGGGCGAGCGGACCGCCGGACCAGCCGAAGACGAGGTGGAGGGCGCCGTCCCGGAGCAGTCCGAGGGCGGTGCGGGCGACCGTGCCGCCGACGGAGTCGAAGAGGACGGTGGCGCCGTCGGGGTGGTGGGCGCGCAGGGTGTCGGCCCAGTCCGGGGCGGTGTAGTCGAGGGCGAGGTCGGCGCCGTTGGCGGCGGCGCGGGCGGTTTTGGCGGGGCCGCCGGCGAGGGCGACGACGGTGGCTCCGGCGTGCTTGGCGTACTGGACCAGCAGGGTGCCGATGCCGCCCGCGGCGGCGGGGATCAGGGCGACCGAGCCGGGGCCGAGCTCGGCGAACTGGAGGATGCCGAGGGTGGTGCGGCCGGTGCCGATCATGGCGACGGCGGTGGCGGGGTCGAGGCCGGGCGGGACGGCGTGCAGCCGGGCGGCGTCGGTGACGGCGTACTCGGCGTAGCCGCCGGGGGTGAATCCGAGGTGGGCGACGACGGTCTGCCCGAGCCATCCGGTGTCCGTGTCGGGGCCGAGCGCGTCGACGGTGCCGGCGACTTCACGGCCCGGGACGGTCGGCAGTTCGGGCAGGGGCGCGGGCGGGCCCTGGACGCCGCGGCGGAGGGCGGTGTCGAGGAGGTGGACGCCGGCGGCGGTGACGGCGATGCGGACTTGGCCGGGGGCGGGGACGGGGCGGGGGACGGACTCGTAGGTGAGGTTCTCGGCGGGGCCGAAGGCGTGGAGGCGGATGGCGCGCATGTCGCCGGGGGCGGTCGGGGCGTGGGCCGGGGTGGTGGCCGCGGTGGTGGTCATGGGGACAGGATCCGACCTCAAGCGGAGTTGAGGTCAAGGCTTTGTCGGTGGGGTCGGTCAGGATGGGGAGATGGTGCGAAACGGGCAGCGGCAGACGGTGAAGGCGGCGCGGCGGCCGGAGGTGCGGCTGCCGGGGCTGAACGCGTGGGAGGACGCGGAGCTGGAGCTGGAGCCGGACGGGGACTACGACGGGCTGGAGCTCGTCGAGGTGGACCTCGCGGGCGGGGACGGGCGCGGGGCGCGGTTCATGGACTGCGCGCTACGGCGCTGCGTGCTGGACGAGACCGGGCTGGCCAAGGCGCGGATCCTGGACTCGGTGCTGGACGGCGTCCGCGGGGTGGGGGCGGACCTCTCGGGGGCTTCGCTGCGCGACGTGGAACTGCTGGACGCCCGGTTGGGCGGGGTGCAGCTGCACGGGTCGGTGCTGGAGCGGGTGCTCGTGCGCGGGGGCAAGATCGACTACCTGAACCTGCGTATGGCGCGGCTCAAGGACGTGGTCTTCGAGGGGTGCGTGCTGGTGGAGCCGGACTTCGGGGGCGCCGTGCTGGAGCGGGTGGAGTTCCGGGACTGTGTGGTGCGAGGGGTGGACTTCACGGGGGCGCGGATGACGGACGTGGACCTGAGGGGGGTCGCGGAGCTGGGGATCGCGCGGGGGGTGGACGCGTTGGCGGGGGCGGTGATCAGCCCGGCGCAGCTGTTCGACCTGGCGCCGGCGCTGGCCGCGCAGCTGGGGCTGCGGGTGGTGCCGTAGCCGGGGGCCGTCGGGCGGGGGCCGTCCGTCGGGTGGGTCCCGTCAGGTGGGTCCCGTCAGGTGGGTACGGCCAGTGCGGGGCGTTCCAGCGGTCGGCACCCTCGAGGCCGAGCAGTCGCACGGTGCGGAGGGACTCTTCGGGGGCGCCGGAGCCCCGCAGCTTGGCAGGCCGGTGGCCCGGCGGCCAGGCCGGTGGCCCTGTTGCTCGGCCGGGCGTAGGGGCAGGGGGTCAGGCCGGGACTCGGGGGAAGCGGGACTGGAGGGTCCAGATGACCGGGTTGTCGCCGAGGCCGTCGTGCATGTCGACGAGGTCCGCGATCACGTCGTGGAGGAAGTCCCGTGCTTCGCGGCGCAGCAGGCGGTGGCTGAAGGTGAGGGGGGCTTCCTCCGACGGCATCCAGTCGGCCTCGACGTCGACCCACCCGAAGCGGCGCTCGAAGAGCATGCGGTCCGAGGACTCGGTGAAGTCGATCTCGGCGTACTGCCGGTTGGCGGCGCGGCTGCCGCGCGGGTCCTGGTCGAGCTGCTCGACGATGTCGCACAGCGCCCAGGCGAAGTCCAGTACGGGCACCCATCCCCAGGCTGTGGACACTTCCCGGTCCGCGTTGGTGTCGGCGAGGTAGACGTCCCCGCAGAACAGGTCGTGGCGCAGCGAGCGGACGTCCGCCGAGCGGTAGTCGGTCTGCGGGGGGTCGGGGAAGCGCCGGGAGAGGGAGTAGCCGATGTCGAGCACGTATCCGATGGTGTCACGTGCGGGGCGGGGGGTCTCCCGCGCGTCCTGGCGGGGGTCCCGGAGCGGACCGCCGGCCGGAGTCCCGTACCGCACCGCCGGCCGGAGTCCCGTACCGCACCGCCCGCGGGGGCCCCGGAGCGGACCGCCCGCCGGAGTCCCGTACCGCACCGCCCGCGGGGGCCCGTACGCCATCCCGTGGGCGGTGCGGGCAGGGGGATCAGAGTTCCTGATGCCCCCCGGGGGTGTCGGGCCGGCCGGATTAAGCTCGGCGCGTCCGGGGGGTCGTGGCGAGAGGGGACGGGCGTGGGGGGAGCCGGGGGGCAGGCGGAGGCCGTGGTGGCCGGGGTGCTGCGTGAGCGCAACCGGCTCGCTGCCGAGTTGCACGACACCGTGGCCCAGGGGCTGACCAGCATGCACCTGTTGCTCGACGCGGCCGACCGGGAGTGGACCCGGGAGCCGGGGCAGGCCCGGCTGCTGGTCCGGCAGGCGGCCGCCGCCGCGCGCGAGAACCTCGCCGAGGCCCGGCGGATCATCCATGACCTGGCTCCGGTGGA
This sequence comes from Streptomyces sp. NPDC059957, assembly GCF_042730015.1. Lineage (NCBI taxonomy): Bacteria > Bacillati > Actinomycetota > Actinomycetes > Kitasatosporales > Streptomycetaceae > Streptomyces > Streptomyces sp. NPDC059957. Next base: position 103,641 of record NZ_JBHWMB010000015.1, read on the forward strand.
GCTGGAGCGCGGTGCCCTGGCCGAGGTGCTGCGCGAACTGTGCGCCGGGGTGGACGGGGCCCGGTTCCGGCTGGAAGGGGAACCCCGGCCGCTGCCGGGCAGGGTCGAGGGCGCGGTGCTGCGGGCGGCCCAGGGGGCCCTGGCCAACGTACGCCGGCACGCGCGGGCCTCCGTCGTCGTGGTGACCCTGACCTACCAGCCGTACGTACTCGCCCTGGACGTGTGGGACGACGGCGTCGGGTTCGACCCGGCCGCCGCCACCGGGCAGGGGCATCCGGGCGGGGACGGGCTGCGGCTGCTGCGCCGCCGCATCGCGTACCTGGGCGGCACGGCCACGGTGGAGAGCAGCCCGGGAGGGGGAGGGACGGGTGGGGGAGGGACGGGTGGGGGAGGGACGGTGGTGTCGGTCTGCCTGCCGGTGCCCCCTCCGGTGGCGGTGTCGGGGCACGCGCCGGGGCCGGGCCCGGGGTCGGGATGACGCCCGTCCGGATCCTGCTGGTGGACGATCATCCCGTCGTGCGGGCCGGGCTGCGCGCGTTGTTGGGCGGGTGCCCCGAGTTCCAGGTGTGCGGGGAGGCCGCCGACGGGGGTGCCGCCCTGCGGCTGGTGCGCGAGCTGCGGCCCGAGCTGGTGCTGATGGACATCCGGATGGGCCCGGGGATGTGCGGGGTGGAGACCACGCGGCGGATCGGGCGGCTGCCCGCGCCGCCCCGGGTGGTCGTGCTCAGCAGCTACGAGTCCGACGCGTACGTCGTCCGGGCCGTCGAGGCGGGAGTGGCGGGGTACCTGCTGAAGGGCTCCCCGCCCGACCTGCTGTTCCAGGCGCTGCGGACGGTCGCCGCGGGGGAGTCGGCGCTGTCGCCCTCGGTGGTCTCGCGGCTGATGAGCCGGTACCGGGCGCCGAGTGCGGCGCTGACGGCTCGGGAGACCGAGATCCTGGAGCTGATCGCGACGGGCCGCTCCAACCGGGAGATCGGGTCGGCGCTCTTCATCAGCGGGACCACGGTCAAGACCCACCTCGTGCACGTCTACGAGAAGCTCGGGGTGGAGAACCGTACGGCGGCCGTGCGCGCGGCCGTCGACCGGGGGCTCATCGGGCTGGGGTGAACCCCGGGGCGGGTCGCGTCAGTTCGGGTAGTTGATCTGGACCGCGGGGGCGTTGTACTGCCAGAGCGGGGAGAAGACGCGCCTCCGGATCTTCCAGACGCCCGCGGATTTCACGTACTCGTCGCGGTAGCGGATGCCGCGTACGACGACGGTTTCCGGGGCGGTGGCGGTCGCCGGGTACACGAGCTGGGCGGTGGCGTGGCTGTCGCCGGTCGCGGTGTAGCGGCCGGTGACGCGGATGAGGGCGTTGGCCGTGACGTGGGTGGAGTAGCCCCAGGCCGACGCGCCGTCGAGGTTGGCGACGACCGCCTCGATGCCGGACTTGACGATGCCGGCGGTGCCGTCGGGGTGGGCCATCACCGTGAGGGTGGCGTCGTCGGTGAAGAGGGTCCGGAAGACCGTCTTGTCCTTGGTGTCCACGGCGAAGAGGTAGGTCTCCAGCAGCCGGTTGATCGCCTGCTCGTCCTGCGCCGAACCCGCCGGGCCGGGGCCGTAGGAGGCGGCGGCCGGCTCCTCGGCCGCGACGGCACCGGGCATCGCGGCAGCGGGCGTCGCAGAGGCGGGCGTCGCGGAGGCGAGTGCGCCGAGCCCGGCTACGGCGGCGCCGGTGCCCAGCATGGTGAGCATGCGGCGGCGTTCCGGGGCGAAATCGGTGGTCGGCATGGCGGGTTCCTCTCGACACGGCTGGTTGCGCCCGGGCCGGCTCGGGATGGTCCGGGCACTGACGAGCCTGTCGTGTGGCCGCCCGCGGGGGATCGGCGCGGCGTACGAGCGCGATCTCGTACGGATGGACGATGCCGGCGGCCCCCGCCTCGGGGACGGCTTCAGGGAAGGAGGCGCTGCTCCTTGGCCACCGAGACCGCGCCCGCGCGGGTGTCGACGCCGAGCTTGTCGTAGATGCGGCCCAGGTGGGTCTTGACCGTGGCCTCGCTGATGAACAGGGCGCGGGCGATGTCGCGGTTGCCGAGGCCGCGGGCGAGCTGGCCGAGGATGTCGAGCTCACGGTCGGTCAGGGTAGGCCGGTTGCCGCCCCGCATGTGGGCCATGACGCGGCTGGCCACGGGGGCGGAGAGCGTGGTGCGGCCCTGGGCGGCGGAGTGGATCGCGGCGAACAGCTCCTCCGGGCGTTCCGCCTTCAGGAGGTAGCCGGTGGCGCCCGCGCCGATGGCCCGGGTGATGTCCGCGTCCGTGTCGTACGTGGTCAGGACCAGGACGTGCGGGGGGTTCGGGGCGGCGGTGATGCGGCGGGTGGCCTCCACGCCGTCGATGCCCTCGCCGAGCTGGAGGTCCATCAGGACCACGTCGGGGCGGAGTTTGGCCGCCAGCGCGACCGCCTCCTCGCCGCTGCCCGCCTCGCCGAGCACCTCGATGTCCGGCTCGCTGCCGAGCAGGGCCAGCAGGCCGGCGCGGACCACCACGTGGTCGTCGCAGAGGAGGATCGTGGTCATGGGGTGGGCTCCAGGGGGATCGACGCCGACAGGACCGTGCCCTCGCCCGCGGTGGATTCGATGGTCAGGGTGCCGCCGAGCTGGCGGACGCGGGCGCGCATGGCGGGGAGTCCGTGGCCGCGTTCGGCGGCGGCGGAGCGGAGTTGGGTGAAGCCGTGGCCGTCGTCGGCGACGTCCAGGACGACCTGGTCGCCCAGGAAGCTCAGCGTGAGGGCCGCGGTACGGGCCCCCGAGTGCTCCCGTACGTTCGCCAGCGCGCCCTGCCCGATGCGCAGCAGCGCCTGCTCCGCGCGGTCGGGGAGGGGGACCGGCGCGCCCTCCAGGTGGAAGCGGACTTCGATGTCCGGTCCCGCGTCCAGCGCGCGCAGGGCGTCCGGGAGGCCGGCGCCGTCGGAGAGTTCGCGCGGCGCCAGGTCGTGCACCAGGCGGCGGGCCTCGGCGAGGCCGCGGGCGGTGATGTCGGTGGCGGTACGGACGTGTGCGCGGGCGGTGCCCGGGTCGGTGTCCCAGGTGCGGTCGGCTGCCTGGAGGAGCATCTGCTGGCTGGACAGGTGCTGGGCCAGGGTGTCGTGGATTTCCATCGAGAGGCGCTGGCGTTCGGCGAGGGTGCCTGCGCGGCGTTCGGTGGCGGCCAGTTCCCGGCGGGTGCGGATCAGGTCGTCGATCAGGGTGCGCTGGGCTGTCGCCTGGCGCTCCATGTGGACGAACACGGCGGTGGCGAGCGCGGCGACCGCGGGCGGGGCGAGGAGGAGGTTGGGGTCGAAGGGCTCGCCCGGGTCGGAGGTCTGGGCGAGGCGGAGCTGGGCCGCTACGACGAACACGGTGAGCAGGGCCACGAGGACGACGGCCGCGCGGGGCGGGAGGGTGCGCAGGGCCGTGTAGAAGAGCGGTACGGCGCACCAGGCGAAGCTCGGCGCGAGGACGACGAGGACCACCCAGACGGCGACGACCAGGCCGAGCCAGAGGAGGCGGCGCAGGGTGGGGGCGGCGCCGAGGGCGGGGCCGAGTACGTAGAGCAGGGCCAGGGTGATGCCGAGGGCGATGATCCACGGGGTGCGGGGTTCGTCGGGGTGGCGGAGGAGGAAGCGGGCCACGGAGGCGCCCAGGAGGAGGAAGAACGCGGTGTGCATGACCGTGGCCAGGGCGCGGGTGTCTTGTGGGGGTGGGGTGGTTGCCGGGCGGCTCGGCGGGCCGGGTTGGTGTGCGGTGGTCACGGGGGTGCTCCTGGGGTGGTGCGTATGTCCATGGTGCCGGGTGTCCGGCCGTGCGGGTGGGTGGCGCTGCGCGTGGCTGTCCCCGACCCGCCCTTCCACCGTTCCCAGGGCCGGCCCTGACCCGGTCCTCAAGCGCCGGACGGGCTGGAGAACAGGACCCCGGGCTGCGCCCGGACCCCTGGGGCTCCGCCCCAGACCCCGCGCCTCAAACGCCGGCGAGGCTGGATTTGGCCGGACCCCGGTCCTCGAACGCCGGACGGCTGGGTGGGAGCGGTCCGGAAGGTCAGGTAAGCGCCCCGCGGGGGCAGGTCGCATCAGCCGATCGGTTGACCCTTGGGTCAGCCGGTGGGGGGCGGCTTCGGAGCCGGTACGGGGACGGGGTGGAGGGGGTGGCGGGGAGAGGCTTGGAGCAACGGCAGGACCGCCCGCCGTGCCGACGTTCACAGGAGCAGCAGACATGAAGACCCGCACCCGCGTTCTCACCGGTACCGCCGTCGCCGTCGCCCTCGGCGCCGGAGCCTTCGGCGCGGTCAGCGCCAGCGCCGCCCCGTCCTCCGCTCCGGCCGCCGCCACCGCCGCCGTCGCGAAGAAGGACGGCGACAAGAAGAACTTCACCACCTCCACGCACCTCACCATCGACGCCGCCACCCGCGCCGCCCAGGCCGCGCTGGACGCCGCCGAGCAGGAGAACCAGAAGGTGACCGTCGCGGTGGTGGACCGCAACGGCAACACCATCGTCACGCTGCGCGGTGACGGCGCCGGCCCGCAGTCCTACGAGTCCGCGCAGCGCAAGGCCTTCACCGCCGTGTCCTGGAACGCTCCGACCTCGGTGCTCGCCGGCCGCCTCGCCCAGACCCCGAACCTGAAGGACATCCCCGGCACCCTCTTCCTCGGCGGCGGCACCCCGGTCCAGGCCGAGGGCGCCCCGGTCGCGGGCATCGGCGTGGCCGGCGCCCCGAGCGGTGACCTGGACGAGAAGTTCGCCAAGGCGGGCGTGGACGCCCTCGCCAAGTAAACGGGGACGAGCGTCACGGGACGTAGTCTCGGAGGCGTGGATCACCGCTTTCTCGCACGCCTGGCCGCCCCCGCCGTCGCCACCCTGCTCGCCCTCACGGGCTGCACGGCGGAGACCGTGCAGGGGCGGCCGGGTGCGTCGGGGGTGCGCGACCCGTTCTTCCCCAAGGCCGGCAACGGCGGATACCAGGTCGAGCACTACTCCCTGGACCTCGATTACGACCCGGCCGACGGGCGGCTGCACGCCACCGCCGTCATCACCGCCCGCGCCGAGCACGGGCTCAGCTCCTTCAACCTCGACCTCAGCGGACTCGAGGTGGAGGGGGTGAGCGTGCAGGGCGTCGGGGCCCGCTTCAACCGCTCCGGCAACGAGCTGACGGTGCGCCCCGCCGAGGATCTGGAGCGGGGGGAGGTCTTCCGTACGGAGGTCGACTACTCCGGCCGGCCCAAGACCGTGACGGACCCCGACGGGTCCGAGGAGGGGTGGATCGTCACCCCGGACGGCAAGGGCGCGGTCGCCGTCGGCGAGCCCGTCGGGTCGATGGCCTGGTTCCCGGGGAACCACCACCCGAGCGACAAGGCCACGTACGACATCAGGGTGAGTGTCCCCCGGGGGTACGAGGCCGTGTCCAACGGCGTGCTGCGTTCCCGTACGCAGGAGACGGAGGACGGGGACGAGCGGACTGTCTTCGCCTGGCACTCCGCGGAGCCGATGGCGAGCTACCTGGCGACGGTGGCCGTCGGGAAGTTCGAGGTGACGACCGGGCGGACCGCCTCCGGGATCCCCGTCTACACGGCGGTGGCGCCCGGCGAGGCGGCGGCGAGCAGGGCCCCGCTGTCGCGGCTGCCCGAGATGGTGGAGTGGGGCGTCGGGCGGTTCGGCCCGTACCCCTTCTCCGCGACCGGCGCGATCGTGCTGCCCGCGCACAGCCTCGGCTACGCGCTGGAGACGCAGACCCGGCCGGTGTTCCCGGGGGCGCCCGGCAGCCAGGAGCTGGTGCTGCACGAGCTGGCGCACCAGTGGTTCGGGAATTCGGTGTCGCCGAAGTCCTGGAAGGACATGTGGCTCAACGAGGGTTTCGCGACCTACGCCGAGTGGCTGTGGTCCGAGGACCACGGCGGGCCGAGCGCACAGCAGCACTTCGACGCCTACCTCGCCGGGGACACCCGCGTCGACGGGGAGGCGGGCTCGGACTGGGGCGCCTTCCCGCCGGCCGCCCCGCCGAGCCCGAAGGAGATCTCCGCGTCCCCGGTGTACGGGCGCGGGGCGATGGTCCTGCAACGGATCCGGCAGGAGGTCGGCGACGAGAAGTTCTTCGCCCTCGTGCGGGGCTGGGCCGCCGACCACCGGCACGGGAACGCGAGCACGGCCGATTTCACCGCCTACGCGGAGGAGAAGACCGGCCGTGACCTGACGGAGGTCTGGGACGTGTGGCTGTACGGGAAGGACCGCCCCAAGGCACCCAAGGCACCCAAGGCACCCGAGGCGTCCAAGGCACCCAAGGCATCCAAGGCGCCGTAGGCGGCCCCGCCTACAGGGCCTTGCGCAGGACCGTGCAGGGGCGGCCCGCCTCGCGGTCGGCGCCCTGGCGCAGGGTGACGTAGCCCTGGGACTGCCAGAAGGCGAGGCCCTTCTCGTTGCCGTCGAGCACTGCGAGCCGTACGCCCGAGCGTCCGGCGGCGCGGAAGCGGTCCTCGACCAGGGCGACCACGGCGCGGCCGTACCCCTCGCGGTGCGCGGTGGCGTCGATGAGCAGGAGGCCGATCCACGGATCGGGGTCCTCGGACGCCGGATCAGGGTGATGGGCCAGAGTGGCGGCCAGGCCTACGAGGCGTCCGGCGGAGCGGGCGAGGAGGACCTCGGCGCCTTCATGGGCGAGCTCGTCGGCGAGCGCGGCGGCGACCTGCTCGACCGTGATGCGGCCGGGGTCGGGGAAATCGCCGCTGATCTCGAAGAACGCGTGGTTCGTCGCGTAGAGCGTGGCGATTTCGCTGAGGACCGGGCCCGGCAGGGCGCCGTCCTCGAGGGGAGCGAGCGGCAGGAGGATCACGTACCGAACGGTAGCGAAGCCCCCTCCCCGGACGGCCGGGAGGGGGCTTCAGCTTCAGACGCGTCCTCGGACGCGGGCGCTCAGGGTCAGACGTTGACGCCGAAGTCCTGGGCGATGCCGGTCAGGCCGGAGGCGTAACCCTGGCCCACGGCGCGGAACTTCCACTCGGCGCCGTTGCGGTACAGCTCGCCGAAGACCATGGCGGTCTCGGTCGCCGCGTCCTCGGAGAGGTCGTAGCGGGCGATCTCGACGCCGCCGGCCTGGTTCACCACGCGGATGTACGCGTTGCGGACCTGGCCGAAGTTCTGGCTGCGGGTCTCGGCGTCGTAGATGGAGACCGGGAAGACGATCTTGTCGACGTCGGCGGGCAGGCCCGCGAGGTTGACGTTGATGGCCTCGTCGTCGCCCGCGCCCTCGCCGGTGCGGTTGTCACCGGTGTGGACGATGGTCTGGTCCGGGGTGGACTTGTTGTTGAAGAAGACGAAGTGGCCGTCGGAGACGACCTTGCCCTGTGCGTTGACCGCGATCGCGGAGGCGTCCAGGTCGAAGTCGACACCGGTGGTCGTCCGGGTGTCCCAGCCGAGGCCGACGGTGACGGCCGCGAGGCCCGGGGCCTCCTTGCTGAGCGAGACGTTTCCGCCCTTGGAGAGGCTTACTGCCATGGTGACTGGTGTCCCTTCCTAGTCTCACTTGGTCTCACTTGTCGTATCGACCGTGAGAGTGCCCAAGTTACCGCTGCCCTCCATAACGCGGGGAGAGGGGCGCCAGGTTCCGCTGTCCGGGAATTGTTCGTGACGAATGTCCGCGAAGGGCGTCCACGGCGAATCTCCGCGATCCGGTCGGAAATGCGGGTGACGGGGCCCCGGCGGGCACGGATCATAGGGGGCATGCCTGGTCCCTATGTCATCCGCGGTTCGGTCGTGCTCCCCGAGGGCGAGCTCGCCTGGCGTTTTTCGCGGTCCTCGGGGCCGGGCGGCCAGCACGTGAACACCTCGGACTCGCGCGTGGAGCTCCTCTTCGACGTCGCGGCGACGAAGTCGCTGCCCGACGTGTGGAAGGAGCGGGCGCTGGAGCGCCTCGCGTCCCGGCTGGTCGACGGGGTGGTGACCGTACGGGCCTCCGAGCACCGCTCGCAGTTCCGCAACCGGGAGATGGCACTGGTCCGGCTGACCGCGCTGCTGGCCGAGGCCACGGCGCCGCCGCCGAAGGCGCGGCGGGCGACGAAGATCCCCCGGGGCATCAACGAGCGGCGGCTGCGCGAGAAGAAGGCCCGCGGCGAGACCAAGCGCGGCCGCAACGCGCGGGACTGGTAGCCACCGGGTCCGGTGGCCCCGGCCCGGTGGCCGGCGGTCCCGGTGCCCGTCGGCGCTCAGGGCGCCAGGTGCCGGTAGCGCCCCCGGAAGTACGTCAGCGGCGGGGAGTCCGGCGCCGGCTGGGTGGCGGTGAGGACGTGGCCGATGACCAGGGTGTGGTCGCCCGCCTCGACGCGGTTCTCCGTACGGCACTCCAGGGTGGCCAGTGCCCCCGAGAGCAGCGGGGCGCCGCAGACGCCGCCGCGGGTGTAGGGCAGGTCGGCGAAGAGCAGCCGGTCGCTGATGCGGTTCTTCATCGAGAACCGGCTCGCGATCTGGACCTGGTGGTCGGCGAGCACCGACACCGCCCACAGGGGCTGCTCGGCCAGCAGGTCGTCCATCCGCGAGCCCTCGCGCACGCTGACGAGGACCAGGGGCGGTTCCAGGGACACGGACATGAAGGCGGTCGCCGTCATGCCGACGTCCTCGCCGCGGCCGCCGGCCGACAGGGGGGGTTCCTGCGCGGTGATCAGGCACACGCCCGCCGCCAGTCGGGACATCGCGGCCCGGAACTCGTCGTTGCTCACCCCCTCAGCATGGGGTGCGGGTACGGAAAGTGGTGTCACGGGGGTCGTTGGGGGCACGGTCGGGACGCTACTGTCACCCCTCGCGCGGCGCATCGGGCGGAGGTCCGAGGTGCGCCCCCGCCCCTTGCCCTAAGCCGCCCCGGGCCGACCGGGCCGTTCTCGGCCGATCCGGGCCGCCCCGGGTCCCGCTGGTCTCCGGGGTCCGGGCGTATCGTTTGCTCCCGGGAACAAGTCGGGCGAACCGGCCGGAATGGATCCGAGTGGGGCGGCACGGCGGTCACTCTTATTCATCTCATGTGACTTGAGTCACAGAGAGCAAGATTTGTTGACCCTGTGTACCTGCCGCACAGCTCACTGTGATTCAGTGGACGGGACACCGCAACGAAGCGCCGATGACAAACCTGGAGTTGCTGTCGAGGTCTCGGGGAGAGCGAGCAATGGAGACCGAGTCGGAGCCGTACGTCCGTCTTGCGACCCTGCGGCAGCTGCACCGGGTGGTGGCCGAGCTCAATACGGCCCGGAGCCTGGCGGACACCCTGCAGACCGTCGTCGACGGCATCGTCCTCGGCCTCGGCTACGAACTCGCCTGCGTCAACCTCGTTCGCCCCGACGGTGATCTGGTCGTCGCCGCCTTCGCGGGAGACCCCGCCGCCGAAGCCCTGATCACCGGCCGCGTCGGCTCGCGCGCCTCCTGGGAACGCCGCCTGACGATGGGCGAGAACTGGGACGGACTGCGCTTCATCCCGCACACCGAGGGCTGGGTCCTCGTCGAGGACGACGTCCCGCAGTGGCACACGGAGGGCCCCGACCCGCGGTTCGAGGACGAGTGGCACCCCGAGGACCGGCTCTACGCACCCATGTACGCCTCCGGCGGCGAACTGCTCGGCGTGGTCTCCGTGGACCGCCCGCGCAACGGCCGCCGGCCCGGCGCCTGGGGCCGCGAAGCGCTCCAGATGTATGCCTTCCAGGCCGCGATTGCCATCAGCAACGCCCGGCTCCGCGCGAACATGCAGCGGGCCCTGGTCCGCCTCGAGCGCGAGCAGCAGGCCCTGCGCGCCAGTGAAGAGTCGTTCCGCCAGGCCTTCGAGTACGCGCCGAGCGGCATGGCCATCGCCGAGATGGGCGGCGACCAGCACGGCCGTCTGCTGCGCACCAACGACGCGCTGTGCCGGCTGCTGGGGCGTCCCGCCTCCGTGCTGCGCCGGTACTCCTTCTCCGACCTCGTGCACCCGGAGGACATCGGCACCCTGCTGCGCACCTCCGCCGAGGGCGGCCGCGCCGAGCTCAGACTGGGCCGGCGCGACGGTACGTACGTCTGGGTCTCGCTGCGCAACTCCGTCGTCGCCGACGCCGCCGACGGGCCGCGCTTCCTGCTCACGCACGTCGAGGACATCGAGGAGCGCAAGCGGCACGAGCTGCAGCTCGCCCACCGGGCCAGCCACGACTCGCTGACCGGCCTGCCCAACAGCGCCGAGCTGCGCTCCCGGCTCGGGGCCCGGCTCTGCCGCCGCCCGCAGTCGGTGCGCGCCACCGCCGTGGAGGCGCTGGACGCCGCCTTCGAGACCCGGCCCTCGGTGGAAGGGGCACCGGGGGAGCACGGGTTCCGGCCCGACGGGTTCCCCGAGCCCTTCGAGTTCCCCGGCGGCATGGTCGGCCCCGGCGGTTCGGCCGCGGGCGGCCCGTACGACCACCACGTGCACACGGTCGCGCCGGCGACCGACATCGACGACGGTACGAAGGGGCTCGCGGTGCTCTTCTGCGACCTCGACGGGTTCAAGTCGATCAACGACCGGTTCGGGCACCACACCGGCGACGCGGTCCTGATCGAGGTGGCCCGCCGGCTGACGACCGGCGTCCGGGACGGGGACACGGTCGCCCGGCTGGGTGGTGACGAGTTCGTCGTCCTCGCCGACGGACTGGGCGCCGCCGACGCCGCCGACCTCGCCGTGCGGCTGCGGAACGCCATCATCCCGCCGATCCGGGTGGACGGCCGCGCGGTCCGCGTGGGAGCGAGTTTCGGGATCGGCTGGGCGAGCTGCGGGATGTCGGCGGACGAGGTGTTGCGCTCCGCCGACCAGCGCATGTACATCGAGAAGCGTTCCCGTTCGAAGGCGCACCGCAGGGCCGGGTAAACTCTCGGGCCGCCCGTGGGCGCACCTGTTCGGGGTAGGCTCCCCGGGGTCGAAAGGAGTGACCTGCGATGACGACGCCCGCGAACCACGGCCCGAACAACGGGGCGAGCAAGCCCGAGGATGACGACCCGTTCGGCTACCTCTACGAGGACGGCCAGGCCGCGGGTGCCACCCCGCCCGGGCAGGGCGGCGGATACGGCTACCCGGGACCGGCGGGCGGCGCTCAGCCGGGCGTGCCCCGTACCTCGTACAACCAGGTCCGCACGGTCGGTGACCGGCCCTACGGCGGCCCGCGCGGGCCCGTTCCCTACCAGCAGGGCGGCCCGCAGCAGCAGCCCTCGGCCTACCAGGCGCAGTACCAGGCACCCGAGGCGCTCCAGGCGGGCGGCTACGGCGTTCCGCCGCAGCAGCAGCCCCCGCAGTACACCCAGTCCGTTCCGCTGCCGGGCTCCGGCGGCGGGCGCGGTGGCGGCCACGGCGGCGGCGGGTCCAGCCGCAGGGGCATGCTCATCGCGGCCGTCGCGGTGGTCGCCGCGGTGGCGATCGGCATCGGCGCGGCCGTGATCTTCGGCAAGGACGACGACGCCGACAAGAACAAGAACAACGCGAACACGGGCCAGAGCCCGTCGGCGCCCGCCCAGAACACCCCCTCGAACCAGCCGAGCGGCTCCGCGACCCCGGACGCCCCGCTGCCCAAGGGCGACGCGGGCGGTTCCGGCATGGTGATCAGCGGTGGCGCAGCGCTGGAGAGCGCGGTGCCGGGCGCCAAGAGCGAGGGCGGCAAGTACGTCGGCGGCTTCAACCAGCAGGGTGCTGCCGTGACCTGGACGCTCGAGGTCCCCAAGACCGGCGAGTACACCTTCCGGATGTACTACGGCGTGCCGGGCAAGGACGCCAAGATGACGCTGGCGATCAACGACAAGGTGCAGACCCGGCCGATCAACATGAAGAACTTCGCGAAGGCCGGCGAGGGTGACTGGGCCAAGGGCTGGACCAACACGTACTCCTACGTGAACCTCAAGTCGGGCACGAACACCATCAAGATCTCCTGCGAGGCGGGCAACTCCTGCGAGGCGGTCATCGACCGGTTCGTCCTCGAGAAGCGCTGACTTACAGCCGGCGGCTCAGCCCGCCGTGACCTTCACCGACCCCCGTACCTCCTCGTAGGTGCGGGGGTCGAATTCTCCCGCCGTGGGGGCGGCGACCGTGGCTGCCGAGAGGGCCACCGCGCGGGTCAGGCGGTCCGGCCAGTCCAGGCCTTCGGTGAGGGCCGAGAGCAGGCCCGCGACCGCGGAGTCGCCGGCGCCGGTGGGGTTGCCCGAAAGGGTGCGCGGCGGGGCGGCCCGCCAGCTGCCCAGGGCGGTGGCGGCGAGCAGTCCCTCCGGGCCGAGCGAGGTGACCACCGCGTGGGCCCCGCGGCGGCGGGCGTCCCGGGTGGCGGGCAGCGGGTCTCGCGATCCGGTCAGCTCGGCGAGCTCGGCGGCGTTCGGTTTGATCACGTCGGGGCGGGCGGCGACCCCGCGGCGCAGGGCTTCGCCGCTGGTGTCGAGGAGGACGGGCACGCCGGCCGCGCGGGCCGCCCGTACGAGGGTGGCGTAGGCCCCCACGGGTACGCCCGGGGGCAGGCTGCCGCACAGGGCCACCGCGCGGGCGCCGCCCGCCAGCAGGGCCTCGTAGCGGGCGAGGAAACCGGACCACTCGGCGGCGGTGATCAGCGGGCCCGGTTCGTTGAACTGCGTGGTGTCCCCGGAGGCCTCGTCGACGACGGCCAGGGTGCGGCGGGTGGTGCCCGCGCAGGGGACCAGCTCGTCGCGGACGCCGGGGGAGCCGGCGAGCAGCTCGCGTACGAGGGCTCCGGTGGGGCCGCCCGCGAAGCCGGTCGCGGTGACCTCGTGGCCGATCGCGGCGAGCACGCGGGCCACGTTGAGGCCCTTGCCGCCGGGGCGTTCGGTGACCTCGGTGACGCGGTGGGAGGCGTGCGCGAGCAGGCGCGGTACGCGGTAGGTGACGTCGAGCGCGGTGTTGAGCGTCACGGTCAGGATCATGGAGGGCCCCGGGTTCCTCGGTGGTGCCGGGATCATGCCAAACAAACGAGCGGTCGGCCCAGTACCCCGGGCCGACCGCTTTCCCGGCTCGTCTCAGTTGCCCGCGAGCGGGTTCACGATCCATTCGCCGCGCCGCATGACGCCGCGGACGTCGAAGGCGGAGTCGAGGACGACGAGGTCCGCGTACTTGCCGGGCTCCAGCGAGCCGACCTGGTCGTAGACGCCGATCAGCTTGGCCGGGTTGGCGGAGATCGCCTGGACCACGGACTCGACGGGGAGCTTGTCGAGGGTGACCGACCGCTTGAAGGCGGTGTCCAGGGTGAGGGTGGAGCCCGCGATGGAGCCGCCCTCGACGAGGCGGGCGACGCCCTCCTTGACCTCGACCTCCAGCGGGCCGAGGTGGTAGGTCCCGTCGCCGAAGCCGGCCGCGTCCATCGCGTCGGTGATCAGCGCCACCCGGTTCGCGCCCGCGTGGTGGAAGGCCAGCTCCAGCATGGCGGGGTGCAGGTGCACGCCGTCGTTGATCAGCTCGACGGTGACCCGCTCGTCCTCCAGCAGGGCCGCGATGGGGCCGGGCGCGCGGTGCTCCAGGCCCGGCATCGCGTTGTAGAGGTGGGTGGCCACGGTCGCGCCGGCGTCGATGGCCTCCAGCGTCTGCTCGTACGTCGAGTCCGTGTGGCCGATCGCGGCGATGACCCCGTGCTCGGCGAGCAGCCGTACGGAGTCCAGGCCGCCGGGGAGTTCGGTGGCGAGGGTGAACATGCGGGCGGCGCCGTGCGAGGCGTCGATCAGCTTGCGGACCTCGGCCGGGTCGGGGTCGCGCAGGAGGTCTTCCTTGTGCGCGCCCTTGCGGCAGGGGTTGATGAACGGGCCCTCGAAGTGGATGCCCGCGATGTCGCCCTGCTGGGTCAGCTCGGCGAGCAGTCCGGCGCGGCGGGCCAGCTCGTCCAGGTCGCCGGTGACGGTGGAGGCGACCAGGGTGGTGGTGCCGTGCTCGCGGTGGGTCCGTACGCCCTTGAGCACCTCCTCGGCGGTGCCGGAGGTGAAGGAGGCACCGCCGCCGCCGTGGTTGTGCATGTCGACGAAGCCGGGGACGATCCAGTGCCCGGTCAGGTCGATGACGGCCGCGTTCTCGTCGGCGGCGCCGGCGATGCGCTCGCCGTCGACGATGAGGCGCCCACCCTTGACGATGCCCGTGGGCAGCACCACGTCGGCGCCGGTGAGAACGGTGCTGCGGCCCACATGTGCGCTTCCGGACATCAGGCAGGTACCTCCGTGGCGAGTAGATCCCAGGCGAGCAGCCCTGCGCCCAGGCATCCGGCGGTGTCCCCGAGGGCCGCCGGAACGATGTGGGGCAGCCGCTGGAACGTCACGCGTTCCTCGACGGCCGTCCGTAGTGGTGTGAACAAGGTTTCCCCGGCCTCGGCCAGCCCGCCACCGATGATCAGCGTGCTCGGGTCCAGCAGGGTGATCGCGGTGACCAGCCCGTCGGCCAGGGCGCCGATCGCGGCGAGCCAGACCTCCCGGGCGCGCTCGTCGCCGGATTCGACGGCCTTGGCGCAGTCCGCGGCGTCCGCGTCGGGGTCGCCGGAGGCGGCCGCCCAGGCGCGGCTGACGGCGGAGGCGGAGGCGAGGGTCTCCAGGCAGCCGCGCTGGCCGCAGCCGCAGGCGGGGCCGCCGGGGCGGACCACGATGTGCCCGATCTCGCCCGCGTACCCGTGCGCGCCGGCCTCGATGCGGCCGGCGATGCCGATGGCTCCGGCGATGCCGGTGCCGAGGGGGACGAACAGGAAGCGGTCGGCGCCGCGGCCCGCGCCGATGCGGCCTTCGGCGAGTCCGCCCGTGCGGACGTCGTGGCCCAGCGCGACCGGGATCCCGCCGAGGCGTCTGCCGAGCAGTTCGCGCATGGGGACGTCGCGCCAGCCCAGGTTCGCCGCGTAGACGGCGATCCCGTTTTCGGCGTCGACGATGCCGGGGACGGCCACGCCGGCCGCGGAGGCGGTGGTGGCGAAGCGTTCCCGGCCGAGGTCGAGGAGCTCGGCGGCGAAGTCCTGGATCGTCTCGACGACGGCTTCGGCGCCCCGCTCGCGGCCGGTGGCGCGGCGCGCTTCGTGGAGCAGGGTGCCGTCGGCGGCGACGAGGGCGGCCTTCATCCCAGTGCCGCCCACATCGAGGGCGATGACGTGTTTCACGGGTTTCACGGGTGACAGTCTCGCGTGATCGGAGGGCAAAGGTCTAGTCCACTGAGAGGGATTGTTGAGTAGCCATACAAATTAAGGACCTTCGCCGGCCGGCGGGCCGGTACGCGGGTCCGCACACGGGTCCGTGCGCGGGTCCGTGCGCGGGTCCGTACGCGTGTGCGCGTGCAGGCTGTGTGGACGTTTGGGCCCGGATGTTGACGAGGCTCAAAAGTGGTGTAGACCTTTACGCGAATCGTACGGAACAACCTGGGGTGGAACGAGAACTTTGAAGGCGCGAACTGTCCAGGCCAGAAAGCTGAACCTCGCCGCGTCCGGCCTCGCACTGTGCCTGACGACCGTGACGCTGACCGGCTGCGGCGCCGTGTCGGGCCTCACCGGAGACAACGACGTCACCCTGAAGGTCGTGGCGGCCGACTACGGGGACAAACCGGAAAACTCCTCCAAGCCCTACTGGAAGGACCTCGCCGCGTCCTTCGAGAAGCGCAACCCCGGCATCAAGGTCCAGGTCGACGTCTACTCCTGGTCCGAGGTCGACGCCAAGGTCGCCGAGATGGTCAAGGCCGGCGAGGCCCCCGACATCGCCCAGATCGGCGCCTACGCCGACTACGCGGCCGAGGGCAAGCTGTACTCCGCCGACGAGCTGCTCTCCGTGAACACCCAGGCCGACTTCCTCGAACCGCTCGCCGAGGCGGGCAAGGTCCGGCGCGTCCAGTACGGCATGCCCTTCGTGGGCAGCACCCGGCTGATGTTCTACAACGAGAAGCTCTTCGCCGACGCCGGAATCATCCCCAAGGACGGCAAGACCCCCTGGCAGCCCGAGAGCTGGGCCGATCTGGAGTCCGCCGCCAAGAAGCTCAAGGCGGACGGGGTCCCGACACCCTTCGCGCTGCCCCTGGGCCGCGAGGAGGCGCAGGCCGAGACCATGCAGTGGCTGCTCGCGGGCGGCGGAGGCTACGCCGACAACGAGGACGCGTACTCGATCGACTCCCCGGCCAACATCAAGACCCTGCAGTTCCTGCGCGACAAGCTCGTCGGCGCGGGCCTGACCGGCCCGGTCGAACCGGCCAAGCTGGACCGCCAGGCCGCCTTCGACTCCTTCTCGCGCGGCGAGGTCGGCATGCTCAACGGGCACCCGACCCTGCTCAAGCAGGCCGCAGCGAAGGGCGTGGAGTACGGCATGACGCCCATGCCGACCTCCGACGGGGTGCCCCACCCGACGATGGGCGTCGCCGACTGGGTGATGGCCTTCAAGACCGGCCACCAGACGCAGTCCGGGAAGTTCCTGGACTTCCTGTACGAGGCGAACAACGTGACGGCCTTCACCGAGAAGTACGACCTGCTCCCGGTCACCACCAGCGGCTCCCGGGCGATGGACGCCTCCACGGGCGCCTCCTCGGCGGAGCTGAAGACCTTCCTGCACGCGCTTCCCAACGCACGCCTGTACCCGGTGGGCAAGAAGTCCTGGGCGGCCGTCAGCGAGGACGTCAAGAAGAACATCGGCAAGGCCGTGCAGCCGGGCGGACAGCCCGAGAAGACCCTCGCGGACCTCGCGGAGATGGCGCGCAAGGCGGAGCCCCGCTGATCCGGGCCGGATCAGCGCGCTGATCAGCGCGCTGATCCGCGCCGGGCGGGGGCTGTCGTAGGGCGGGGCTAATCTGGCCGTATGACGGACGCGGACGAGAGGCCGCCGGCCGGGCTGAGCGCCGACGAGGCGGCCGTACTGGCCTACGAAGGCCGCACCTGGCCCGGGCCGGGCGCCAAGGAGCGGGCCATAAGGGAAGGACTGGGGATGCCCCCGGTCCGGTACTACCAGCTGCTCAACGCGCTGATGGACGACCCGAGGGCGCTCCAGCACGCACCGGGCACCGTGAACCGCCTGCGGCGCATCCGCGAGGCCCAGCGGGCGAGGCGGTAGCTGCGGGGCCGCGCGCCGTAGCCGTGGCCCGGTTGGGCCGTTAGGGTCGTGCGTATGGGGAGCCATCCGCACGATCTGCCGATGCCCGTCACCACCGCCGGACGCGAGGGACTCGCAGCCCTCCTCCGCGCACCGCGCCGCTCCGTCGTCGCGCTCGACTTCGACGGCACTCTCGCCGACATCGTCCCCGACCCCGACCAGGCACGGGCCCACCCCGGAGCCGTCCCCGCGCTCGCCGCCCTCGCCCCCGAGGTCGGCTCCGTCGCGGTCGTCACCGGCCGGCCGGCCGGGGTCGCCGTCCGCTACGGGGGCTTCGCCGGGGTCCCGGGACTCGAACACCTGGTGGTGCTCGGGCACTACGGGGCCGAGCGCTGGGACGCCGTGAGCGGCATCGTGCACGCTCCGGCCGAGCATCCGGGGGTGGCGGCGGTCCGGGCGGAGCTGCCCGGGTTCCTGGACGCGATCGGCGCGTGGCGCGGGACCTGGATCGAGGAGAAGGGCCAGGCGCTGGCCGTCCACACCCGCCGCGCGGCCGATCCGGAAGCGGCCTTCGCGGCCCTGCGCGAGCCCCTGGCGGGGCTGGCGGCCCGGCACGGCCTGATGGTCGAACCCGGCCGGGCCGTACTGGAGCTGCGGCCGCCGGGGATGGACAAGGGCGTCGCCCTCACGGAGTACCTCGCGGAGGTGGGGGCGGAAGCCGTGCTCTACGCCGGGGACGACCTCGGGGACCTCGCGGCGTACTCGGCGGTGGAGAAGCTGCGGGCCGGAGGGATGCCGGGGCTGCTGCTGTGCAGTGGCTCCGCGGAGGTTCCGGAGCTCGCCTCCCGCGCGGATCTGACGCTGTCCGGGCCGTCGGAGGTCGTCGCCTTCCTGGCGGGCTTGGCGGCGGCGGTGCGGGGCTAGTTTTTGCCGCGTGCCCTGCGTGCCCTGCGTGCCTCGAACCCGGGGTGCACCGCTGCGCCCGGCGGGGGTGGTGCGACCGCCGCGTGGCGCGATGCCCGGTGGGCGGGTGCGGCTCGGTGCCCTGCGGGGCCGTCCCCTACCCGCCCTTCCACCGTTCCCCGGGGCTGCGCCCCGGACCCCCTGGGCTCCGCCCCAGACCCCGCGCCTCAAACGCCGGCGAGGCTGGATGTATCCAACCCGTCCGGCGTTTGAGGACCGGGGCCCGGACCCCCTGGGGCTCCGCCCCGGACCTCGCGCCTCAACCGCCGGCGAGGCTGGAGGTATCCAGCCCGTCCGGCGTTTGACGACCGGGGCCCGGACCCCCTGGGGCTGCGCCCCGGACCCCGCGCCTCAAACGCCGGCGAGGCTGGATGTATCCAGCCCGTCCGGCGTTTGAGGACCGGGTCCGGGCAGAGCCCGGGGAACGGGCGAAGGGCGGGTAGGGGACCCCCGCCCCGCAGGGCCGACCCACCCGCACACGCCCACCGGCCCCACGCCGGGCCGGCAGTGGCGACAGCCCCGCCGGGCCACCGCCGGACGGAGTCCGGCGCAGCGGTGCGAGGGGCGCGTCAAGAAGGGTGCTCAGGTGCGCAGGGCGTCCAGCTGGGACGTGAGCCACTGGGCCGGCGGGAGGGCCGTCGCCGCCGCGGCCAGGCGCTTCGTACGGTCCGCCCGCTCCGCCGCCGGCATGGAGAGCGCGGCGTGCAGGGCCTCCGCCGTCGCCGTGACGTCGTACGGGTTCACCGTCAGCGCATCCGCGCCGAGCTCCTCGTACGCCCCCGCCCCGGTGGACAGCACCAGCACGCACCCCGCCTCCGAGACCACCGGGATCTCCTTCGCGACGAGGTTCATGCCGTCCCGCACCGGGTTGACCAGCGCCACGTCCGCCAGCCGGTACGCCGCCAGCGACCGCGCGAAGTCGTCCTCGACGGAGACGAGCACCGGCTGCCAGTCGGCCGTGCCGAACTCCGCGTTGATCGCCGCCGCCAGCTCCCGCACCGACTCGGTGTACTCCCGGTAGACGGTCAGGTCCTGCCGGGAGGGGTACGCGGAGGCCAGGTGGACCACCCGCTCCCGCCACTCGGGGTGCGTGACCAGCAGCTCCCGGTACGCCAGCAGCCCCCGCAGGATGTTCTTCGACAGCTCCGTGCGGTCCACCCGGACGATGGTCTTCAGCCCGCCGACCTCCGCCCGCAGCGCCGCCAGCTTGTCGTCCACCTCCGGCCGGTGCGCGAGCGCGCGCAGCTCGTCGCCGTCCACGCCGAGCGGGTACGGGGTCACCGAGGCGAACCGCTTCTCCTCGTACGTCCCGCGGTCCGCGAGCAGCTTGCGGTGCCACACCCCGGCCTGTCCGTCCCGGGGGAAGAAGGGGTCCGCGATGCCGGTCGCATCGTCGAGGTGCGCGCCGGTGATGAAGTTGTGGGCCCACCCCCAGGTGTGGAAGCCCAGCCGGTCAGCCCCGAGCATCCCCCACACCAGCCGGCTCCGGATGTCCGCCGGAAGCATCTCCAGGAACTCCCGCGAGGCCCACGGCGTGTGCGTGAAGTGCCCGATCCGCAGGTCCGGGCGGAGCTCCCGGAGCATTCCCGGGGCCAGCGTCAGGTGGTAGTCCTGGATCAGGACCGCCGCGCCCTCGGCCGCCTCCTGCGCCAGCGCCGCCGCGAAGGCCTCGTTGTACGTGACGTACGAGTCCCAGCGCCGCCGGAACTCCGCGTCGAAGACCGGCTCGCGCGGGATCTCGTACAAGTGGTGGTGGAGGAACCACAGCACCGAGTTCGCGATGCCGTTGTACGCCCCGTCGTAGACCTCGGGCTCGATGTCGAGCATCCGTACGCCCGGCTCGGAGACCCCGCGCCGTACCGCCTCCCGGTCCGCGTCGGACAGGGCCGCGCAGATCCACAGCGCCCCCGGCTGTTCCGCGAGGGCGGCGGAGAGGCCGGAGACGAGGCCGCCCCCGCCGCGGCGGGCACTGAGCGTGCCGTCCGCGGCGAGGGCGTACGAGAGGGGGCCGCGATTCGCGGCGACGAGCACCTGGGAAGCCATGCGGCGAACCTAGCCCGCCTCGCCTCCGGTCAAACGTCAGTGCCTGCGTGTGCGCCGGACCGAGAGGAAGACCACACCGCCGAGTGCCGTGAGCGTGGCGGCCGCCGTACCCATCAGCCACAGCTCCCGGCTGTCGGAGCCGGTGGTGGCCAGGCTGCCGCCAGGGGCCGCGGGAGTCGCCGGCAGCGGTCGCGGCTGCTGTGTCGTGGGCGGAGCGGACGGCGTGGACGGCGTGGACGGCGTGGACGACGGGGCAGTGGTGGGTGAAGGGGCGCTGGTGGGTGAAGGGGAGGCCGGCTGGTCGCCCTTGGTGTTCCGGTCGCCCTCGTACGCCGTCGCGCCCGCCCGGACCGGGCCGTCGCCGGTGCGGTGGAAGCCGGAGACCTTGACCGTGGTGTCCGGGCCGGTGGAGCGCTGGAGGACGTGGCCGCCGTAGACGTAGACGTTGCGCCGCTCCGGCGCGTGCTCGTTGGGGTCGGGGTACGCGTAGACGACCGTCAGGGACCAGCCGGCGACGCAGCCGCGCCCCCGCGGGGCCCGGATGTTGCCGACCGCGACGGTCACCGGCGAGCCGGTGGCCACGTCCGCGAAGGCGGCGGTGACGTCGGACTCGCCCGTGTAGTAGTGCGGGCCGCCCGTCCCCGCCGGGTCCTCGACCATGTCCGACAGGGTCACCGGCCGGGCCGCGCCCGAGCCGACCTTGACGACCGGGCGGGTGGTCAGCGGGTCACCGGGGGCGGGGACCACGTTCTCGCCGGACACGTCGCAGCGCTGGATGAGGTTCGAGCCGAGCCTGTACGCGCCGTTGTTGCCGCCCCAGAAGAGCCGCGCGTACGCCACCTCCGCGCCCGGCGACACGGTGAGCAGGCCGGTGCTGGAGGTGCCGGTGTCCGTCCGGAGCCCGGCCGCGTCGACCGGCTCGGCGACGAAGTCGTTGTTGTTCTTCGTGCCCCCGCCCCGCTGGACCCCGGCGCATTCGGCGGCCTCGGCGGGCGGTGCCTGGGGGCAGCCCGTCACCGTGTTGCCGAGCGTGACGAAGTCCCCGTAGAGCGCCTCGTCGTAGCGCTTCTCGAAGGGGGAGGTCACCTCCGCGACGGCCGGTCCGCTCAGCGAGCCGAGCAGCAACGCCGCACCCCCGGCCACCGCGAGGGCGGATCCCCATATATGTCCGAAACGCATAAACCCCATGAAAGGGAAATTAGACCGATAGATATTGATACGGGTGTTACGCCACGCGACGGCGCGCGTACTCCTCGATGTCGAGCATCGGCGGCCGCTCCTCGGTGTCCACGGCGTAGGTGTGCGGCACGAACCCGTCCGGGCCCCGCTCGAACTGCGTCAGCTCGGGGCGTACGAGGTGCCCGCGCGAGAGCCGCACCTGCGCCGTGCGGTAGATCGCGGCGGCCATCCGCCCCAGCGCCTGGCCGTCCTGGTGGCGGTGCAGCCGTACGCCCACGTCCACCTGGGCCAGCGCGTCCAGCCCGGCCGTGTGCAGGGCGTCCACCAGCAGGCCCAGCTCGACCCCGTAGCCCACGGGGAACGGCAGCCGCTCCAGCAGCTCGCGGCGCACGGCGTACTCACCGCCCAGCGGCTGGACGAAGCCGGCCAGCTGTGGCCAGTGGAGGTTGAGCAGGGGGCGGGCCACCAGCTCCGTGACCCGGCCGCCCTGGCCGTGGGCCCTGGCGGAGGCCAGGGCGTTCGGGTCGCTGAACTCCTGGCCGAAGGGGCGGTCGTACATCGCCTTGACGAACCGCACGCCCGGATCGGTCAGCAGCGGGCCGACGATCCCGGATACGAAGGCGGCCGAGAAATCGCGCAGATCGGCGTCCACGAAGCAGACGATGTCGCCGGTGGTGACCAGCAGCGAGCGCCACAGCACCTCGCCCTTGCCGGGCAGCGCCGGGATCCGCGGCAGGACCTCGTCGCGGTGCACCACACGGGCCCCGGCCTTGGCCGCGACCTCCGCGGTGCGGTCCGTGGAACCCGAGTCGATCACGACGAGCTCGTCCACCAGGGGCACCGGCAGCCCCTCGATCAGATCGCGCCGGATCACCTCGACGATCCGGCCGACCGTCGCCTCCTCGTTCAGCGCCGGCAGCACCACGCTCACCGTGGTGCCCGCTGCCCGCTTGGTCGAAAGCAGCTGGCCGAGCGGTCGGTCGGCGGCTGACCAGGAGCGGTCTGCCAGCCAGCGCTCCACCTCATCCAGCACCTTCAGCACTCCCTGCTTCTTCACTCGTTTGGACCGATATGTGATCCATCTCGCGGTTCGGACGGCTGTCTCAACCACCCGGGCCTTCGGTTACAGTCTTGAACAACGCGAAGGTCCACCGCATGCCGGGGGTCCCCGCGTACAAACGCACCGGCGCGCCACAGAGCGCGTCCGCCGGTGCCATACCGCTCATCCAGAGGGGCAGAGGGACACGGCCCGTTGAAGCCCCGGCAACCCTCCAGTCGGTTCTCGCGATCGCGCATTCCAGCGCCGCCAGCGAGGTCCCCGGCTAGGGAAGGTGCCAATTCCGTCTCATGGCGAAGTGCGCCATGGGGAAGATGAGGAGAAAGGGCCTCGCCATCATGGCTGCACAGTCTGTCGCAACCTCTGCCGAAACCGTTGAAAACACCGGCGTTGAAACCAGCACCGCCGGCACCTCTGTCGATCTCGGTCCCGCCACCGGCCTTTCCTGTCGTGAGTGCGGTACCCGCTTCGAGCTCGGCCCGATCTTCGCCTGCGCCGAGTGCTTCGGCCCGCTCGAAGTCGCCTACGACCTGCCGCTGGGCGACCCGGAAGCCCTGCGCGCCGCCATCGAGGCCGGCCCGAACAACATCTGGCGCTACGCGCCGCTTCTGCCCGTCCCGGCGGACGTGGCCTCCAAGCCGAGCCTGAACCCCGGCTTCACCAAGCTCGTGGACGCGGCCAACCTGGCCAAGGAGCTCGGCGTCACCGGCAAGCTGTACGTCAAGGACGACTCCGGCAACCCGACGCACTCCTTCAAGGACCGCGTCGTGGCCATCGCCGTCGAGGCCGCCCGCGCCTTCGGCTTCACCACCCTCTCCTGCTCCTCCACCGGCAACCTGGCCGGCGCCGTCGGCGCCGCGGCCGCCCGTGCCGGTTTCCGCTCCTGCGTGTTCATCCCGCACGACCTGGAGCAGGGCAAGGTCGTCATGGCCGGTGTCTACGGTGGCGACCTCGTCGGCATCGAGGGCAACTACGACGACGTCAACCGCTTCTGCTCCGAGCTCATCGGCGACCCGCTGGGCGAGGGCTGGGGCTTCGTCAACGTCAACCTGCGCCCGTACTACGGCGAGGGCTCCAAGACCCTGGCGTACGAGATCTGCGAGCAGCTCGGCTGGCAGCTGCCCGACCAGATCGTCATCCCGATCGCGTCCGGCTCGCAGCTCACGAAGATCGACAAGGGCCTGCAGGAGCTGATCAAGCTCGGCCTCGTCGAGGACAAGCCGTACAAGATCTTCGGTGCCCAGGCCGAGGGCTGCTCGCCCGTCTCGACCGCCTTCAAGGCCGGTCACGAGGTGGTCCGCCCGCAGAAGCCGAACACCATCGCCAAGTCGCTGGCCATCGGCAACCCGGCGGACGGCCCGTACGTCCTGGACATCGCGCGGCGCACCGGCGGCTTCGTCGAGGACGTCAACGACGAGCAGGTCGTCGAGGCCATCAAGCTGCTCGCCCAGACCGAGGGCATCTTCGCCGAGACCGCGGGCGGCGTGACCGTCGGCGTGACGAAGAAGCTCGTCGAGAACGGGCAGCTCGACCCCACGCTGACCACCGTGATCCTGAACACCGGTGACGGCCTCAAGACCCTGGAGGCGGTGGCCGAAGGTGGTGGCCAGACCGCCACCATCCGCCCCAGCCTGGACGCGTTCCGCGCCGCCAACCTGGCCTGATCTTCTTACCTGCACACCGGAAGGGCAGTAGCACCATGAGCGTCAACGTCCGCATCCCCACCATCCTGCGCACCTACACCGGCGGTCAGGCCGAGGTCCCCGCCGAGGGCGCGACCCTCGAAGAGGTCATCCAGTCCCTGGAGGCGAGCCACCCCGGCATCGCCGCGCGCGTCCTGGACGACCAGGGCAAGCTGCGCCGCTTCGTGAACGTCTACGTCAACGACGACGACGTGCGCTTCGAGGGCGGGCTGCAGACGTCCACCCCGGACGGCGCCGGCATCTCGATCATCCCCGCCGTCGCGGGCGGCTGCTGAGCAGCCAACGGCTCGTAGAAACTGAATTGCCCCCTCCGTTACTAAACGGAGGGGGCAATTCTGCTTGGTTGGGCGCGGTAGGGTTGGGGAAGTCCCCTCCGCTGTTCTTGCCCGCCGCATATGAGCGGGCCGCGCGAGGGTTGACATTGAGTCAACATGCAAGTGCGCTATGGGTCGTTGGCCTGGTTTGCCCGGCCCGAGTTGCCCAGGAATATTCCGGGTTTTCACCCTATTTCAATCTTTTGCCGTGTCCAGAATTCTCGTCGGAATGACCTGTTGCAGACAGCAGCGGTGCGGATACATTCAGCCCCGGTCGAGGCGTTCCGGCGCAAGTTCTGACCCGGGACCGCGAAGTGCGGTCCTGCGCAAGGGCCAGTAATAGGGGAGTTAGGCATGGCTCAGGGCACCGTCAAGTGGTTCAACGCGGAGAAGGGCTACGGCTTCATCGCGGTCGACGGTGGTGCGGATGTGTTCGTCCACTACAGCGCCATCCAGATGGACGGGTACCGCACCCTTGAAGAGGGTCAGCGGGTCGAGTTCGAGATCTCGCAGGGCCAGAAGGGTCCGCAGGCGGACATGGTCAAGCTCGCCGCCGGCTAGTCCGAACGCGATCGATCGACCACCGACACGTACGGGGCCGCGCACAGCGGCCGCGCACGACGGCACAACGGCATATGTACGAGGGGCCCACATCCTGGACACGGGATGCGGGCCCCTCGTGCGTGGCGGTTCCGGCGCCCTTGCGGCGCCTGGGTGTTCATCCCGGGTTGCCCGAAGCCGCTTGCACTCGGGGTGGTCGAGTGCTAATCATTGGCGTTAGCACTCTCCAGGTGAGAGTGCTACCTATACGAGGACCGGGTCAGTGAGGCCCGCAGGGTCCGGCGGGAAGAAACCGCCGGGCACGCAGGCCGTCCGTCGCGGGCGCGGGCGCGGTCCGGGAGCAATCCACCGCTGTCCGGGAGGACCACTTCAGATGGCCAAGATCATTGCGTTCAACGAGGAGGCCCGGCGCGGTCTCGAGCGAGGCATGAACCAGCTCGCCGACGCCGTCAAGGTCACCCTTGGCCCCAAGGGTCGCAACGTCGTCCTTGAGAAGAAGTGGGGCGCCCCCACGATCACCAACGATGGTGTCTCCATCGCCAAGGAGATCGAGCTCGAGGACCCGTACGAGAAGATCGGCGCCGAGCTGGTCAAGGAAGTCGCCAAGAAGACGGACGACGTCGCCGGCGACGGTACGACCACCGCCACCGTCCTCGCCCAGGCGCTCGTCCGCGAGGGCCTGCGCAACGTGGCCGCCGGTGCGAACCCGATGGCCCTCAAGCGCGGTATCGAGAAGGCCGTCGAGGCCGTCTCCGCCGCCCTGCTGGCGCAGGCCAAGGATGTCGAGACCAAGGAGCAGATCGCTTCCACGGCCTCCATCTCCGCCGCCGACACCCAGATCGGCGAGCTCATCGCCGAGGCCATGGACAAGGTCGGCAAGGAAGGCGTCATCACGGTCGAGGAGTCGCAGACCTTCGGCCTGGAGCTCGAGCTCACCGAGGGCATGCGCTTCGACAAGGGCTACATCTCGGCGTACTTCGCCACCGACATGGAGCGCATGGAGTCGTCCCTCGACGACCCGTACATCCTGATCGTCAACTCCAAGATCGGCTCGGTCAAGGACCTGCTGCCGCTCCTGGAGAAGGTCATGCAGTCCGGCAAGCCGCTGCTGATCATCGCCGAGGACGTCGAGGGCGAGGCGCTCTCCACCCTCGTCGTCAACAAGATCCGCGGCACCTTCAAGTCCGTCGCCGTCAAGGCTCCGGGCTTCGGCGACCGCCGCAAGGCCATGCTCGGCGACATCGCCATCCTCACGGGCGGCACGGTCATCTCCGAGGAGGTCGGCCTCAAGCTCGAGAACGCCGGTCTCGACCTGCTCGGCCGCGCCCGCAAGGTCGTCATCACCAAGGACGAGACGACCATCGTCGACGGCTCCGGTGACAGCGACCAGGTCCAGGGCCGCGTCAACCAGATCCGCGCCGAGATCGAGAACTCCGACTCGGACTACGACCGCGAGAAGCTGCAGGAGCGCCTGGCGAAGCTCGCCGGCGGTGTCGCGGTCATCAAGGCCGGCGCCGCGACCGAGGTCGAGCTCAAGGAGCGCAAGCACCGCATCGAGGACGCCGTTCGCAACGCGAAGGCGGCCGTCGAAGAGGGCATCGTCGCCGGTGGTGGCGTGGCCCTGCTGCAGGCCTCCTCGGTCTTCGAGAAGCTCGAGCTCACCGGCGACGAGGCGACCGGCGCCAACGCCGTCAAGCTCGCGCTGGAGGCCCCGCTCAAGCAGATCGCCGTCAACGGTGGTCTCGAGGGTGGCGTCGTCGTGGAGAAGGTCCGCAACCTGCAGATCGGTTGGGGCCTGAACGCCGCGACCGGCGAGTACGTGGACATGATCGCGGCCGGCATCATCGACCCGGCGAAGGTCACCCGCTCTGCCCTGCAGAACGCGGCGTCCATCGCGGCTCTCTTCCTCACCACCGAGGCCGTCATCGCCGACAAGCCCGAGAAGGCCGGCGCCGCTGCCGGCGGCGGCATGCCGGGCGGCGACATGGACTTCTGATCCACCCCCGGGCTCCGGCCCGAAGGTAGATCGGCTGTTCGCACCACGCATCACGTACCGAGGGCGGCACCCTCTCCTGACGGAGGGGGTGCCGCCCTCGGGCGTTTGCGGGGTCCTAGAAGCCGGTGGTGTCGATGTCGAAGTCGAACGGTTCCGGGACGTGCAGGGGCTCGCCGAACGAGACCGTCTTGCGGGAGCGATATCCGTGCGGGGAGGGGTCCCAGAAGCAGGTGATCTCCGAGTCCTGCATGTCGACGATCAGGTAGACGGGGACGAGCGAGCCGTACACGTCCAGCTTCTCGTTCCAGTCGGCGTCCTTGGTGGAGACGGACGTGAACTCTCCGACCAGCGACAGCGCCGCTCCGTCCGCGTGCAGGCCGTCCTCGTCGAAGGCAGCCTCGTCCGCGACGTACAGGTCCGGCCCGTAACCGCGCTCCGCCGCCGCGAACCGGAAGAGGAAGGGAGAGGTGTCCGCGAAGTGCCCCTCGGGGACGTGTGCCTGGAGCTGCTCGCGCAGGAGACGCATGCGACGGGAGTAGCGCAGCTTGGAGAACGGCGACACGATGATCTTCCCCCGGATGAGCTCGGCCTTGAAGCCGACTGGTGTGTCCATCTCCGCAACGGTCTGCAGGAGGTTTTCGAACGTCGGTGGCGCCGACAGCGTGTCTATGGGTGTGGCCCGCTCGGTCATGATCGTCACCGTCGTCCTCCGGATGGCGCGCTGTGCCCCTGAATGTGTGCCTCGTCCCAGGCTAGCGGCGGGTAGACCCCTGTGCCCGGCCTATGGGACGGGCCGCCGTCGGCCTGTGAGCTTTGGTTGACTGCAGACATGACTGATGTGTTCGTCAAGATCTGCGGGCTCAAGACCGCGCACGACGTCGAGGTCGCCGTGGCCGCCGGAGCCGATGCCGTCGGCTTCGTGTTCGCGCCCGGGAGCCCGCGTACGGTCGACGCCGCCACCGCGCGGGAGCTGGCCGCGGGGGTGCCGGACGGGGTGCTGACCGTAGGGGTGTTCCGCGGGCAGTCCGTCGCCGAGGTGCGGCGCTTCACCGAGGAGAGCGACGTACGGGGCGTGCAGCTGCACGGCGAGGAGGGCCCGGAGGACTTCGCGGCGCTGCGCGCGGAGGGCCGCACGCTGCTGCGGGCCACGGCGCAGCACGTGGAGCGCTGCGGTGAGTACGGCGAGGACCTGCTGCTCCTCGACGCCCCGGACCCCGGCTCCGGCAAGCCGTGGAACTGGGGCTCGGCGGAGTTCACCGCCCCCGCGGGCCGCTGGCTGCTGGCGGGCGGTCTGACCCCGGCGAACGTGGCGGAGGCCCTCACGGTCACCGGCGCCTGGGGCGTGGACGTCTCCAGCGGCGTGGAGAGCGAGCGCGGCGTGAAGTCCCCGGACCTGATCCGCGCCTTCATCACGGCGGCCCGCACCGCGAGGCCCCGCCGGGTCTGACCCGCGGGACCTGCTCGGCCGCCCGGCGTTCGAGCACCGGGGTCCGGCCTATTCAGCCGTCCGGCGTTCGAGGACCGGGGGCTGGGGCGGAGCCCCGGGGGTCCGGGCGCAGCCCGGTGCCCCTTCCAGCGCGCCGGCGTTCGAGGCGCGGGTCCGGGCAGCGCCCGGGGAACGGGCGAAGTGCGGCTAGGGCCTGTCGTCAAACTCCCGTCTGCCTCGCGGCGTCTGGCACGCACTCTCGCCGCACCGGGCGAAAGCCCACGTACGTCCAGTACGCGAACTTCCGCCCGGCACGCCGAGAGCACGCACCAGACGCCGCAAGGCCGCCCTGCGGGCGACGACGGGAGTTTGACGACAGGCCCTAGGGGACTCCGCCCCGCAGGGTCCAGCCACCCGCGGCAGACCCGCGACGGGCGGCCCCCGGCCCAATGCCCCCGGCGCCGCTCCCGCCCCTGGCCCCCGCCCCCGGCCCAAGGCCAAGGCACGCGGCCGCAGACAGCCCCCCGCCCCCGCCCGGGAGCCGGCCGCGCCACGCCCGGACGCGCGGGACGGGGGTGTGGATCCGCTGCGCCGTCCGGCCGCTCGCCGCCGGTGTCGCCGGGGAACGGGCCACCGCGGATGGTCGGCTGTCCGACGGTCAGTCGTCCCCAGCGAAAGGTGGTCCCCGGTGAAGCGAGCCCGTTTCCTCGCCGCGGTCGTCCCGTCCCTGCTCACGGCCGCGCTCGCGGCCACCGCGATGAGCGCGCCCGCCACGGCCGCGCCCCTGCCGAAGCCGAAGCTCCCGGTCCCGCACTGCTTCGGCACCGACGGGACCGACCTCAACGAGTTCTACGGCGTGAAGGAGCGGATCGTAGGCCCGCCCACCTGCCGCGAGATCTACGCCAAGGAGAAGTGGGTCAGGATCACGCCGGGCTGGAGCACGGCGTCCAGCGCCGCGGTGGCCGTCTACCCGGCCGGTTATACGCCGTCCGAGACCAACCCGATCGACGACTTCAACTCCAAGTTCGTCAGCGCCACGTACGTCACCGACATCGGCACGCCGCAGGAGAAGCGCCACACGTTCAAGAAGAAGGAGGTCCTGCGGACCGGCTTCTTCGGCCCCGACGGCCTTCCCTACTCGGCCACCGTCTCGCCGCCGTTCAAGGCGCCGGACCTCGGCCCGCACACGCACACCGTCCTCTTCACCCTCAGTGCCGAGCACTGCGACGGCCTCGGGACGGACCGGGAGGCCAGCTGCCTGCCCGCAGGCACCTTCTCCTACACGGGGGACACCGCCATCACGGTGGTCCCGGCGCCGTAGCCCGTCTAGTGCTGTGACCGGGAAGGTTCACCGGGTCGCGACGCCCGGCACGGCGCCTCGCCGCGTTGTCGGACCACGGAAGTACGTCCGGTACGA
>NZ_JBHWMB010000016.1:0-12294 GCF_042730015.1 Streptomyces sp. NPDC059957
ATCCACGGCCGAGTACTCACACCATCCCGAACGGCCGAATCGTCACACCGGTCACGGCTGACCAGGACATCTCACCAAGATCCTGTTACGAGCTCTTAAGGGGTCCGGACGTACCGCTGAATCCGGACGTCGCACCCGCGGCGAACGCCATCACCGGGGAACCGGCCCGCCGCCAGCGGGTGAGATCGAGCGTTTCGAGCAGGAACGCGGCTGCGAAGCCGGCGATGACCGCGAGGGTCACAGCCCGTTCGGGTGCAGAAACCAGCAACTTGGCCCCTAGGAAGGACCCTGCCGCGACCAGGACGATCACGACGAGGGCCTTGCGGAACGGGAGCGTCGCCCGGTAGGCGAAGACCTTGACCAGGTTGTTGGCGCCAAGAAGCAGTGCCGCCAGCGCCACCCCGGACTTGGTGCCGAGTACGAGCGCCAGGGTGGGAACAAGAATCAAGCTGCCGCCGAACCCGGCCGAAGCGGACAGTGTGAATGCGGCAGCCACAGCCAAGAACACTACTGGAAGCAGAAATGGCTCCATCAGTGCTCCTCAGTCCGTCGGACCGCAAAGTCAGCAGGATGCCCCCTCTTGCACCAGGGGCCCGCCCGGTTGCACTACGGGACCATCGACAGGTCGATCTGGAACATCCCGCGGCCGTGCGTCACACAGACCAGCGTCTCGTCCATCCAGAACAGGTCGTCGACCGAGCAGTTGGTCGGGCCCTCGTTCGTAGGCGACCAGCTCGCGCCGGCGTCCTCGCTGGCGAACAGCCCGACCTCGGTACCGCAGTAGAGCAGCTCCGTCCGCCGCGGATGTACCGCCACGGCCCGTACCGGGGCGAAGGGGAGCGCGGTGGCGAGGTTGGTCCAGTGCGCCCCGCCGTTCGTGGTCACCCACAGGTTGCCGCTCTCATATCCGCCGAACGCCACGTAGACGGTGCCCGGGTCCGTCGGGTGGATGGTGATACAGGTGCAGAAGCGCCGTGGCGTCAGCGGGTTCGGGCCCGTCGCGCCGACCCGCTCCCAGGTGGGTGTCGTCGTGGTGCCATCGGTGGTGCGGAAGATCAGACCTTTCGCGTGGCCCACCCACACCACGTCGGAGTCGCCGCGCGCTACCGCGATCGCGCTGATCTCCGTGCCGGCGTTGGGCTTGATCGCCTTCCATGTCGGCCCGGTGGTGAAGGTGTTGGGCTGCTTGGCGTTGTTCGTCCGCCACAGTGACATCCCGCCCGCGAGGATCCGGTTCTCGTCGTTCGGATCGAGCACGAACGGTGCGATGAAGAGCGCGTCCTCGTTCTTCGCATCCGTGATGCGGAACGGCACCTGTTTCCAGTCCCACTCGCCTGTCGCGGGGTTGAGGAACTGGCCGCTGATGTAGCGATCACCCTGGGTGTCGTCGGTGGTGGCGCCATCGGTGTTGCGGTGGATGTTCAGGAAGACGTATTCGCCGTAGAAGACGTCGGGGTCGGTCGGGTCGGAGGCGCACCAGCCGCCGTCCCCGCCGAAGAACGTCTGCCAGTCCTGGGTGCCGAGCGCCGGGTCGAAGGTGAGCGAGCCGTTGTCCTGCGCTCCGCCGATGATCTTTCCGCTGCCGGGGTGGCCCGCGCCGCTGTAGAACTGGGTGACGCCGTAGTTGTTCACCAGCTCGGTCCAGCCGTTCACGAACGGAGGCTGCGGCTCGTTTCCGACATCCGCCAGGTCTTCCGCCTTGAACACCCCGCCATCGTTGCCGAAGAACACCGTTCGGTTGCTGACCCCGTCGTAGGAAGGGTGCGAGACGATGGTGTGCTGGTCGGCGTGGGCCGAGCCAGGTTCCCACCAGGTGCTGATCTCGGCCAGGTGGTCGCCGCCGTCGGTGCTGCGCCACAGGTTGACGCCGCCGACCAGCACCAGGTCCGCGTCGGTCGGATCCCCGGCCCAGATAGTGTTGTCGTACCAGCCCTGCCTGCCCAGGTAGTCCGCCGGGAGGCCGCCCGGGGTCAGTATCGTCCTGCTCTGGTAGGTCTCGCCGCCGTCCCGCGACCTCCAGATCTGGCCGGTGGTCATCTGAACCGACGCATAGACGATGTCCGGGTCCCGCTCCGCGTAGGCGAGCTCGACCCGGCCGTTCCACGGCCCGTTGATCGCAAGGTCCCAGGTGAGTCCGCCGTCCCGGCTGAACCAGGCCGCACCGTCCTGCAGCGCCCCGGCGACCGCCTTGCTGCTGTCCTGCGGATCGAATCTGACGTCACCGAGCGGGTTGGTCAGCACGTTCGTCCAGGTTGCCCGCGCGGGATCGGCGCTGCGGAAGAGGCCTGTGGAGGTGGCCGCGAGGACAACCTCCCCGGACCGCGACACCGCGATCCGGCTCACGAACTGGAAGTCCGGGGTCTGGGTGGCCACGATCGGATTCCAGCTCACCGCGTCGGTCGTGAGGAAGATGCCGTTGCCCCGGATGGCGTCGAGATTTTGGAACGCCTCGCCCGTCCCCACGTACATCGTGGACGTGTCGGAGGGGTCCATCGTGATGCAGGAGCACGCGAGGTTCTCCAGGAAGTCGTCGGCGGGATCCCACTGCGCGCCGCCGTCCCCGGTGTGCCACACGCCGCCGCCGGCGCTCACGGCCCACATCCTGTCTGGTTGGACCGGGTGGATCACAAGGCCGCGCGTTCGCCCGCCGATGTTTCCGGGACCGAGCCATACCCAGTTGGCCGGCCGCACCCCCGCCGTCGGGGCCGGTCCTCCCGGGTGCCCTTGACCGTTCGAGCCGGTCGGGACGCCGGCGGTGACCGGTGGGGCCCCGTCACTCAGCAGAGCCATCCCCTGCTCGTAGGCCGTTCCCAGAGCGTGCGGTTGGACATTTCCGTCGTCGCTGCGCTCCTGCTTGAGGCGGAAGAGCCCACGAGACGTGGGCAGGTCGGGGTAGTCGAGACTGCGCAGTGCCCGCCGCACTGCGGCTTCGGGCAGTGCCTCAAGGGTCTCGTTCGTCGTACCCCGGGCTTCGCACAGCAACTGCACCTGCTCGACGCTAATGTGCTTCGACTGGGCCAGTTGTTCGTCAGAGATGGTCATGATGCACCACTGTCTGAGATGAGAACGTGTGTGGGTGCGGCTAGGGCGGAAGCTTGGGCGCCCGTCGCGTTGTCGCGTGGTCCAGTTCCACCTCCCACTTGACCGCGGCAGTGAGGGGATCCACTGCCCTCAGGACGATGGCGCCGGAGTCGGGGTGAAGGGCGAGCTCCACGCGCATGTCGCCGACTTGGCTCTGGTCGAGCACATCGGCGGCCGGCTGTGGTGGGGGAGCCGCCGGTGGTACGAAGGGGGGCACATCGGCGTCAGCCGGCTCCGGCTCGGCCTCCGCCACCGACAGCACCTCCACCGAAGGGCCCACCGCATCGACCCGCAGGGCGCCGTGTGCCTCGCGCGTCGATTCCTTCAGAACCTGTGCGCTCGGTGCGGCGCCACCGCCGTACCAGCTCCGGGCAACCCAGTAGAGCACCACGGCACGTTCTTCCGTCTCGGCGCGCAGGGTGAATTCGCGGGTGTCGTTGAGGGTGCAACGAGCCCATGGCGGCAGGTCCACCGGCTCCGACGCCCAGCGTTCCTCACCGGTCGCGGCATCGAGCACCACGACCACCAGCGTCGGCGACGAACCGATGCGCAGGGCCACGACCGAACCGGCGAGCAGAGCGCACGGCCTCAGACTGGGCCCGTGGCGCCACAGCAGCACGCCGCATTGCAGGTCCAAGGCCATCAGAGCGCCTTCGTTATCGTGTACGACGGCTTGTCGGCCGCGCGCATCGACCACGCCGCGCGGGACTCTCGCCATCCGGCCCCCAGGTCGGACATCGCAGGAAAGCGGCAT
Source organism: Streptomyces sp. NPDC059957 (assembly GCF_042730015.1). NCBI lineage: Bacteria > Bacillati > Actinomycetota > Actinomycetes > Kitasatosporales > Streptomycetaceae > Streptomyces > Streptomyces sp. NPDC059957. The sequence continues at coordinate 3,836 of NZ_JBHWMB010000016.1, forward strand.
GCAGAATCACGGGTCCGGGTCCCTGCCGCGTTCGCGCCACCGCAACGGGACCAAGAAGGCGTGGGGCCCGGCCGTGGGCCGCAGCTCCCTTCAAGCGTCCCTCCCCGCAGGGAGGGAGGCAACTCGAACTGCCTTCCCCCGCCACCAGACGAGGTCGGGCCGGGCGGCGAGGGTGTCGGGGTGGTCCGGGCCCAGGTGGTGGTCGGCGGTGTCGGTGAGGTGGTGGAAGTGGTCGATGGCAGCGGCCACTTGGCCGGCCTCGCCGAGGCTTCGACCGTTTCGGTCCAGCACCACATGGGCGTCGGGCCGGTACAGGGCGTCCCCTGCGCAGGAAGTCAGGGCGGTGGTGTTGGCACGGAGAACCTGGGCGAGGTCGGTGTCGCGTTCGGGGTCGGGCCAGGCGGCGGTCAGGGCGTCAGCGGCGGTGCGCGCGAGTTGGTCCTGCTGGTCGGGGGCGAGTGGGTCGCGTATGGCGCGTTGGATGAGCTGGTGGACGCGCACGGCCCGGTGCGGGGTGTCGGGGGTGTGGCCGACCAGGCTCAGGCGGTGCAGGGCCCGAAGCGCGCCGGGGCTGTCGCCGCTCGGGGTGGTCCGGTGGGCGGCAAGGTGGGCAAGAGCCTGGTCACGCGTCAGGACCTCTTCGGGGATGCCGTTTGGGTCGAGCATGGCGGTGAGCTGGAGCATGGGGCGGGCCAGGCCTGCGGGGCGGAGCTGGTCGGCACGGTCCAGGGACAGGGACCAGGCCGCGGCCACGGTGCTCGGCTGGTCATCGGGCAGGGCCCCGGGTTCGGGGAGCAGGTCGGGCAGTTGGCGGTCGGCGAGGCGGGTGCGGTAGGTGGCGGCGTCCAGGTGGGTGTCGGTGAGGTACACGGCGGCCCGGGACAGCGCGAGCGGCAGATGTCCGAGGTCGTCGGCGACGGCGGCGAGGACGTCCACGGCAGCCTGGGTGTAGGCGTCGATGACGGCGTGGCGGGTGGCGGCGGTGACCCACACCAGGAGGTCGACTTCGTCGTTGCTCCAGGCGTGGCGGGCGCGGTCGGCGGCGAGCTGAGTCTTGCCGATCCCGCCCATCCCGGCCAGGACCTGGCACACCACCGCTGTGCCCCCGCCCGCCACCGCCTCCCTCAGCGCCGACACCGCGGCACGGCCCTGAAAGCAGCCCGCCCGCACGGGCAGCACACCGACCTGGTGCGGAAACACCACCGGCTCCCGCCGCGGCAGCACCTGGGTCAGGCTACCGCTCACCGCGAGCGCGCCGGGCCCGGACCGCGACGACTACCGTCCGCTGTAGGCGCTGGACGAAAAGCACCGGCCGGCGTCTGGCTCACGCAGAGAGGATCGCGCGGGCAGCCACCGGCCGGTACAGGTGCAGGGTCGTCACATGGGGTCGACGTCCCCGCTGCCCCGCTCGCTCTCCTTCTTGCTCTGGTCCAAGATCCGGCGGGCCTTGTCCTTCAGCCGTTGGCGTTCCGCCGGGTCGGTGGCACGCTCCGCGGCCTGCTCGATCTTCTCCGCCTGGTCACGCATCTGCTTGGCACGGCTGCCGGACTCGCCTGCAACGCTCATGATCACTCCTGGGATCTGGGGGGAGAGCGGATGCCACCAGCGAAACAGCACCCCCACCCCTGCGCATCCCGAACGGTTACCCACCGCTATCCCCGCAGCACAGGCCAGGTGGAGAAGGTCACCCGGCCTTCTCAGCGGATGTGGCAGCTTCCCGAGCGAACGCCCCTCCGACCACCGCGCCCCCGTCCCCACCCCTGCCGCCTTCCGCCCCCACACGCCCGCGCCCGCGGTGGCAGGCGTACGAGTACGCGCACGGTGGCCTTCGCCATGGGCGCCCCGGTGGTCCCCAAGGCCGGAGTCTGAGATGCGAAGCTCCGGGTTCGGCCGAGCTGATCGCGCTCGGCTACGTCCGTCCCGACAGTTCGTGCGCCCGGCACCGTTCCGTAGGCCGGGCGGCGACGACGGGCTCGTCCAGAGTGCCGCCCTCCGCGGCCGCCCGATAGAGGCACGCGGCGCCGATATCAGGAAGACGCCAGCACAGCGAACTAATGTTCGCGGAATTTTGCAGCAAGCTTGACGTGCGAGCCACGGCGCGGTCTACTAGCCAGCTATCATTGTGTTTTGCATGTGCTGAACACGGCATAGTGGAGGACATGCGTGGCCCCCTCGCCACCCGTTGACGGGTATCGGTTCGAGATATTCCAATCAGAACCCTTCGTCTTGGCTCGCTTCCGCACCTATGGGTGGCGCACCAGCTGGCTGTTCATCGCCGCCCCCGCGAGCGTGATTCTGGCACTAATCCTTTCCGCCATCTACGGCCGACTTTCCATGCCGAACATAGATGGGCAGATATGCCGTGACGCAGCCACTCTATTTCACATGGGAAAGCTCAAATGCGCCAAAGAGGTCGCAGCCAGCACCAATTTCCCCCTTCTGCGCGATGTGCCCTCCATCTTCGTCATCCTTGCACTCACCGCCACCCCGTATATTGCGTTCCGCCAATGGAGCTCTCTTGAGGTTCTCCTTGTCTCAATGGTGCGCAGCGGGGCGCTGGAGACCCCCACTCTCGCCGATCGTGCGGCCATCCAAGCGGAGGTGGCTACGGCGAACAGCTACCTGCGCCGCCTAGGGCGTTCGGCGAAGGTGGTACTAGGGGTGTCGGCCGTATGCGTGCTTCTCGTGGTGATCGCCGAGAGCAAGCTGGGCGTGTACAGCATCTTCGGTTCTCCCGCGAAGGGCGGGAATGACTGGGGAGGGCAGGTGTACGCCCACTGGTGGGCGAGCTGGACGGCCGCGCCGGCAAGCTCGATCCTGTACTGGAGCATCGGTGCACTCGGCATCTACTTCATCCTCATCATGAACCTGGCCGGCAGTCGCGTTCTCGTGGCGTTGTGGAGACTCAGGAAAACGCTGCGCTATAAGGCAGACGTCTACAACCGCGATGGATACCACGGCTGGGCCGAGGCGCGCGGCGTCCTCCTTCCCACCTACACGGCCATTCTCCTTCACGGGTTTTGCCTGGTTCTGGTATCCATTTCGCTGCCTCAGCCCATCGGGGTGTGGGTGCTCCTGCCCATTCTTGGCCAATGGGTGCTCACGCTTCCCTTCTACCTGGGACTCCCCCCGCTCCTGACGCGTCGTGGAATCGTCGAGTTCAGGGGGCGGGAGACTGTCAGGCTCGGGCTCTATCTTCGACGCGTCGAGGACAACAGAAGCGCACTGGAGGCGGACCACCGCTATCACACTGAATGCGAGGCGATCGTTCAGCGCATCCGGAGGGTTTCCGCAATTAATTCGATGCCCTTCAATCGGCCCCGAGATGTCCTCCTCGCTGTTCTTCAATTGATGGCAACCGCTAGCGGTGTATACGCTCTCGTAATCCTGTGGTACTAAACGGCGGCTGCGCGAGGGGGAAGCATGCTTCGTGGCCATGAGGATCGCCTGGCGGATCTTTTCGACAACTATTCACGATCGTGGGGCCCAGTGCAGTGGCGCGAGTTATGCGCCAAGATTGAAGTAGGCCGGGACGTGGAACACGGACGTATGTTGTCCGCTCTGAGTCTGATCGAAGCAGACTCGGCGGTCATGCGCCGCAAGCTCGCCGCGACGCGAGCCGACCGCAGCAACCCCATCAAGCAATTCAACGTTCTCTGGCTTGCAGAAGAGGCCGAGCACGGTCGTGCTCTTCAGGCGGCCTCCGGGATGCTGCGGACTCGCGTGGCACAGCCGTGGACGCGCCCCGCCCTGCGGGACCTCCGGTCCGCGGCGACCTGGCCGGCACTCTACGTGTCGGGGTGGCTGGTCCCACACCTGGAAGCCGTCTACTGCACACTCGGCTCCATGCAGGAGTACATCGCCCTCACGACGTACCGGCACATTGGGAAAAGGGTCGGGGATCCGGCGCTCCAGGAGCTGTTGGAGTGCATCGCCCGACAGGAAGCACGGCACATGCGCTTCTACCGGGAGGCAGCCAAGGTACTGCTGGAACCCCCCCAGGCCCGCTGGGTAACCACGGCGCTCATGGCCCGGCTGTGGCGCCCGCCAGGTGTGGATCTGCTGGGACGTCGGGTATGGCTGGACGTGTTCGGCCCGTTGTTCACGGACGGCGTCTATGTACGCCAATTACTCAGGGTGGACGAAATTCTCGGCAACCTGACAGGGCACTGCGGTGTCCGTCCGATGCAGCGGTTCATCGATAGCGCCGTTCCTCTGCGCTGCGTGGCATCGACCGAGTAGGAGAGCATGGACAGCTTCACATCGGCAGGTATGAAATTTCCGCTCCTCGAGTTCGGACCAGGCGACGGGGAAGCGGTAGTCCTCTTGCACGGTTTCCCGGCCGACGCGCAGAGTTGGAAGCCAACGGCCAAAGTCCTGGCCGCAGCCGGATACCGGGTCCTCGTACCGTTCCAGCGCGGATACGTGGCCACCGCCCGGCCGAAACAGGTCGCCGCATACCGGCTGCGGGAACTGAGCGCAGACGTACTCTCGCTCCTGGACGCAGCCGGGTTGGAGCGCGCCCACATCGTAGGTCACGACTGGGGAGGCGGCGTGGCTTGGTACCTTGCGGACCGGCACTCCGAGCGCGTTGCCACCCTGACAGCAGTGGCGACTCCGCACCCCCGTGCTCTCGCCCAGACCCTGCTGACCAGCAAACAGCTGCTCCTCTCCTGGTACCTGCTGTTCTTCCAGATCCCGCGACTGCCTGAGTGGCTGCTGACCCGCAACAAAGCGCAGCTTGGCAGCAGATGGCTTCGCAAGTTGGGCCTGGAGGACCGCACCGCCACCAAGTACGCGCGGGCCTTCGCCAACGATCGGGCGTTGATGACCGGCGCCCTCAACTGGTACCGAGCCCTCCTGCTCGACGCCCCCTACGGGTGGGCAGCAAAGCCGGTGATTCCTGCAACCCTGTACGTGTGGGGCACCGCGGACAGCACGGTGAGTGCGAAGGCTGCTTGCTTGACGGCCAAGGGAGTAGTCGGCGCCTACACTTTTCACCGGCTGGAAGAAGCCACCCACTGGATTCCGGAGCAACACCCGCAAGAGCTGGCCGAGCTGATTCTCCAGCACGTGAGGACGCACAAATAGCGGCAGCCGACAGCCGTCGAGCCGTGGTGACTTCACCTCAGGAGCACCGGCCGGGCAGGCCCCGCCCACCAACACCATTTCCATGGAAGCCAATGCGCTGGAGACCCGTCGGCTATCCCAGGCCGGAGATCTTGAAGACGGTACGGGACGCTTCGCCGTCGATGAGACGCGAGAGTTGCCGGAGGGCCTGTCGGCCGTCGCGCATGGTTCCGTGGCTCAGGCTGGCTCGGATGTCCCGGTCCAGGACGTGCCACAGAGCTGGATTGGCTACGAAGACGCGGGGGTCCACCTCGGCGCGGTTGCCGTCGAGGTCCTCGAGGAGCAGCCGCTGGGCGATCCCGTTGTGCCAGGCCACCGAGGCGAGCCTGTCGGTGTGGACGTGGTGGCGGCGGACCAGGCCGCGGGCCGTGAGCAGCCCGGGGGCCGCCGAGACCTTGGCGGGCCACAGGACTGCGAGGAGTACGAGGCCAAGGCCGATCCACAGCGAGGCCCGGAGCATGCTGACGAAGCCCCCCGCAGTGTCCACGCCCACGAGCAGCAGCGGGAAGCCGGCCGCGATGCCGACCGCTGCCCTGGCTTCGCCGGCCCACTGGGTGTCCTCGGTGCCCGGCGGCGGGCTCACTGGGTCAACTCGCGCGCGTCCAGGGGCAGGTGCCACAGGTTGCGGCGGTGTGCGGCGTCCAGCTCCGCCAGGAGCGGGGAAGGCGGGACGGTCAGCACCGGGCAGGCGGCGTGCGCGAGGCAGTAGCGGGCCACCGAGGGCCGGATGAGGCGACGCAGCGGGGTACGTGATCCGGTGCCCACCACGAGGAGGTCGTCGGAGCGGGCCGTGTCCACGAGGGCCGCACCCGGTGTCGCCCGCACGGTCAGGCCGGCGAGGGCCACGCCTGGCCGCTCCGATGCGAAGGCCGTGTTCAGGACCTCGCGCAGCCGCTCGACGGTGGCGGCACGGCATTGCGCGAGTGCGGACACGTTGCACGAACTGCGGCTTCCGAGTTCGCCGCCCGGGGCCTGCCACGCCATGACGACCCGCAGCTCCGCATCGCGCACGCGGGCTTCGGCGGCTGCGCGATGCAGTACGGCGAGACTGCCCGGGGATCCGCTCACTCCGACCACGACTCTTGGCACAGCCACTTCCCTCACTTCTCCGTCGGCCGGATTCCATGAAAGGCCCCGCTGTGACGGCGGGGGTGGTTACTGACGGCCTCCTTACGCGGGAACCGGAAACCATGACGGGTTTCTGACGGCGCCCGGCCGCCCACCGTCAGTGATCCGTATGGACTCGACCGGTAGCCGTCAAGGTCGCGTCAGGGGGTGACCACAGGTGCCAGGAGGCGGGGATAGCTTCGATGTCGTGCCCCGGACCGCCTCCCCGCATCCGGGGCCTCCACTGCCACTCGTGGTTCCTCTGGGAGGGCCCCATGTGTTTGTTCCAGTACGAAGACGACGACCCGGAGCCTGAAGAACACGTCCCGGCCGGGCTCCCGACCCTGTACGTACCGGCACGGCCGGGAATCGCACAGGTGGTCGTGCGCCTGTTCCGCACCCCGCTGGGTGCTCGCACCGCCGTCGGCTTCACCACTGCGGAGCGGCTGACCGCCACCCTCGGCACGGAGCAGCCCTGGATCCGGCTCTCTGCGGCCGCGCTCCGCTCGCTGGCCGAACCGCTCGGAGCCTTGCTGCTGACCGTCGACCCGACCCTCACCGCTCCCGCGGTCACTGCGGCAATGCCGACCTCTCCGGTCACAGCCCCTGCCCCTGTTCCGCAGGCGGGCGAGCCCATCGTCCGGACAGCCTGAAGTGGGTCACGCCATGACCATCACCACGCTCCCGGAGATAGCGGCCGGCGCCGATGAACTGTCCATATGGCCCGCCTCCACCATTCCGCTCCCGCACGGAGGCCTGGCCGTCGGCGGGGTCTCGCTGACGGATATCGCCGAGCGGTTCGACACCCCGGCCTACGTACTGGACGAGGGCGAGGTCCGGGAACGCTGCCGCGCCTACCGGGACGCCTTCCCTGACACCACCGGCGACGTGCTGTACGCCGCCAAGGCGTTCCTCTCCCGCGCGATGGTGCGCTGGGTCCGGGAGGAGGGCCTCGGCCTGGACGTCTGCTCCGCCGGGGAGCTGGAACTCGCCGTCACCGCGGGCTTCCCGCCCGAGCGCATCGTGCTGCACGGCAATGCCAAGTCGCCCCGCGACCTGGAGGTGGCGCTGCGGCTCGGCGTGGGGCGGATCGTCATCGACAGCCCGTCCGAGATAGCCCGGATCGCCGCCGTCGTAGGCCCTGAGGGGCGCCAGAAGGTCATGGTGCGCGTCGTGCCGGGCGTCTCGGCCGGCGGCCACGACAAGATCCGCACCGGCACCGACGACCAGAAGTTCGGCCTGTCCCTCACCGACGGGGGCGCCCAGCACGCCATCGCCAAGATCCTGAGCCAGCCGCAGCTCCAACTGACCGGCCTGCACTGCCACATCGGCTCCCAGATCGCCACCATCGACGCCTACCAGGTGGCGGTGCGCCGCATGGTGAACCTGATGGCCGACATCCGCGCGTCCCACGGCGTCGTCCTGCCCGAACTGGACATGGGCGGCGGCCACGGCATCGCCTACCGGCCGGGCGAGCCCGCCCTCGACCTCACCGCGCTGGCGCGCATGCTCCGTACCGAGCTGGCCGCGAGCTGCGCCACCGTAGGGATGAGCGTCCCCCGCCTCATCATCGAGCCCGGCCGCGCCATCGCCGGGCCGGCCGGGGTCGCCTTGTACGGGGTGCTCGCCGTCAAGCACACGGGCGAGAAGGTGTTCGTCGCGGTGGACGGCGGCATGAGCGACAACCCGCGGCCCGCCCTGTACGGGGTGCGCTATGCGCCCCGGCTCGTCGGCCGGCACTCCACGGCCGGAGCCTGTACGGCCACGGTCGTGGGCCGCCACTGCGAGGCGGGCGACATCCTCGCCGCCGACGTGGAGTTGCCCGGCGACATCCACCCCGGTGACCTGCTCGCCGTCCCCGTGGCGGGCGCATACCAGTTGTCCATGGCCTCCGGGTACAACCTGGTCGGCCGTCCACCGGTCATCGCGGTCCACGACGGAGCGGCCCGGGTGCTGGTCCGGCGCGAGACCCTGGACGACTTCCGTAGCCGTGACGTCGGCGACTAACTACGGCCGGTACACGAGCTCGATCAGCATCGCCGCGATGACCGCCCAGACACCGATACCGAGCAGCCACAGAACGTTGAGAGCAGCGCCGGCGGCAATGACGGTCAGGCCGACCGCCCCGAGGACGAGTACGGTCCGGCGGATGGCGCGGTCGGGGCGCGAGCGAAGGGTCACGTGACTGAGAATCCCGCCGGGACCCCTGCCCTGGGGAGGTT